>NZ_JBFULJ010001567.1:0-500 GCF_056400385.1 Priestia sp. P5_B4 | reverse complement strand
GCTGAAAAAGTGGAAGCTCCAACGTTAATTTATAAAGAAATTCATTAAGAGACAGAGAGGAAGTACAAAATGAGTCAAAACATTACGGGTATTATTGATCATACATTATTAAAAGCAGATGCGACAGAAGAGCAAATTACGGTTTTAGCACAAGAAGCAAAAGAATATTCATTCGCTTCGGTTTGTGTAAATCCAACGTGGGTAAAAAAAGCAGCTGAGTTATTAAAAGATGCTCCAGAAGTGAAGGTATGTACGGTAATCGGTTTCCCTCTTGGAGCTACTACTTCAGCAGTAAAAGCATTCGAAACAACAAATGCAATCGAAAACGGTGCAGATGWAGTAGATATGGTAATCAACATCGGCGCGTTAAAAGATAAAAACTATGACTTAGTGCAAAGCGACATTCAAGCAGTAGTAGATGCTGCAAAAGGCAAAGCGCTAGTAAAAGTAATTATTGAAACAGCTCAAAGCGCTAGTAAAAGTAATTATTGAAACAGCTC
>NZ_JBFULJ010001566.1:0-500 GCF_056400385.1 Priestia sp. P5_B4 | reverse complement strand
TTCCTGCGTTATCGTCGGCGCCCCGGACAACGGAGGCACTGCATGCAACGGATTTTCGGACGCTTGGCCCTGGCGGCGCTGCTCGCCGCGCCGGCCGCCAACGCCAACGACCTGGCGACGCTGAAACAGGACGGCACGCAGTACACACTGACCGACGAGCAAGGCTTCTGCGCGAAGGGCGAAAGCGCGATCCGGCAAACCGTCGACGGCGCCGAACGCCGTGCGGGCTGTTACACGCTCGACCCGACCACCGTGCACGTGCGCTGGTCCGACACCACGATCGAATCCTTCAACATCAAGCGCTTCAAGGCGACCGCCTACGCGCAACGCCTGGCCGAGAAGGAGCACAGGCTGAAGAAGGGCGGCAACCGTTACGACACGCCATTGATCGATCGGACGATTCCCACGATTCCGGACCTGCCCATGCAGGGCAACTGAGCCGCGACCGATCGCTGCAGTGCACGAGAAAGCCGCCCGCGAGGCGGCTTTTTTGTGCTGCA
>NZ_JBFULJ010001565.1:0-500 GCF_056400385.1 Priestia sp. P5_B4 | reverse complement strand
TGCTTACTTCGCCTGCTCACGTAGGTCTAGATGCAAAAATCAAGCTAGGTTGTTCTAAAGAGGGACTCTTGCAGGCTGCTGACATTCTTTATTTGTTCGACAGCGGTGCTTACGCAGATAAAGGAACGGACTTGAGTAAAGCAGCAGCAGCTGACTGTACGGGACCTTATCGTCTTGAACATATTTTTTGTGATTCATTATGTGTATATACAAATCACCCTTACGCTTCTCCTTTTCGAGGATTTAGCCATTCGGAACTATTATTTGCGTTTGAGCGCACGATGGACATCCTTGCTAAAAAAGCAGGTATAGATCCTTTGGAGTTTAGAGAAAAAAACGCTATTCTGCCGGGTGATACTACGCCTACGCAAGTACGTTTAACTTCTAGCAGCGTTGGTAACTTACCGGAATGTATTCGTCGCTTGAAGCAGCTAATGAAATGGGAGGAAGGGCAGAGAATAGTTCATGAAAACGGCCTTATTACTGCCAAAGGGATTAGC
>NZ_JBFULJ010001564.1:0-501 GCF_056400385.1 Priestia sp. P5_B4 | reverse complement strand
TTTTAAACTGTTTGTCTGTCATTCACTCATCACCTCTGATTTTATTAATTAGATAATGATTAGATTATATATTGTATACAATATACTGTATATAGTACAGAATAATCTGATAATAAAATAACCATACTTACCTTATTCAATTTAAAGAGGTTGAGACATAACGAAATGAATCCAATCTAAAGACGAACAAATAGGATAGATGAGCTGAACCGCTTATGACACGGCAGTTGATTTCCGCTTTTCCCGCAGGAGTCCTCGTCTTGCCCTGCAATCGACTGCTAGAAGGGCCTAAACAAACCGAACATACGCTCACGCTAACAAAAAAACGAACCACTAATCAAAAATTTTGATCAATGGTTCGTTTTTTACTTCGCCTAAAATACTTTTGTCCCAGCCTCTTTTTTTATTCAGCTTTCACCAAAATTTTCACCTGTTCCTTTTCTTTTAACAATGTCTCAAAACCTTCTTCAATTACATTCTCTAGCTTGATACGTTTTGTCA
>NZ_JBFULJ010001563.1:0-503 GCF_056400385.1 Priestia sp. P5_B4 | reverse complement strand
ACCATAAACAACATTAATTATAATTAATGTTGTTTATGGTTAAAGTATCTATTTGCTTTCTAAGAACTTCTTAATTTCCTCAATGGTTAATCCCAATTCTCTAGCTTCCTTTATAAGTTTGACCCATTCTTGATTTAGTTCTTGTGCTACTAATTGTCCTTTACTGTCCATAAAAATTACCTCCAGATATTCAGGGGGCTCAGCTGCCATAGCCACTTGACCTTAGACCTGTAGCTTTGCGTCCTAGCCTTTCAACTAGTTTGCCTTTATCTCAATATGTAAATTTATAAATATCTTACTATATAATGGGTATCGAATTATGTCAAAATAAGTATTGTCATTTATTTTTTAAAACCCTTTATAACCTATTACTAATTAATATAAACAGCATTATAAAAACTAAATAAATATCCAGCTAATCACTACCTTGCTTCGCATACATCTTTCTCAATAAAAATTTTGCTCGATGAAGCCTCGCCTTAACTGTTCCCACACTAATATTT
>NZ_JBFULJ010001562.1:0-503 GCF_056400385.1 Priestia sp. P5_B4 | reverse complement strand
GGTGGTGTTCATTCTCACTCTATCACGGTAAAGTGAGAATATACATTTGTTTTGTTGTTTTAATTTTTGCTATATGTATAATGTCTAACGATCTATTTGTTATTCACCTTTACTAGTCTATCAAATAGTTTTGTTAAAGCCAAAGGGGCATAGGGTAAGTAATGTCAATTCAGCTTCGTTTTATTTTAACGTATATCAGTATTGTGTTTGTCTTTATTATTTTGCTTTTTTTATCGGGCTTTCTCATTTTCTTCTCCATTACTGGAGACGCCGATTTTGTAAGAAAACTGTACAGTCACTCCTATGAGTATAAATTGTTAACGCCAGAAGAAGAAAATGCATTCTTAGATTTAAAGTTATTGAGTGAAGAAAAACCGGAGCAGCTGCTGCGGCCGGAGACGGTTAAAAAATATGAATTTGAAAATATTGATATTGTGATTCAAAAAAACACAGAGGTTGTATATGCTTCAGAATCCATTAAAGGAGAAAACCTCCGTAAATAC
>NZ_JBFULJ010001561.1:0-504 GCF_056400385.1 Priestia sp. P5_B4 | reverse complement strand
CATTTAATCACAGGATTTCCCATACTGATATTTTGTTTTATGTCACTTATAGATTTAGATGTTTTTTTTCTTAACAAAGGAATATATTTATTAGCATTCGAGTCATTAAGAACTACTAAATTAATTGTTTCCATATCTATCATTCCTTCCGTAATAATTAAAATTCTATTATTTCCTTAATCGGTTTTCCAGGCAAACTATTTTTATAATTCCTTCCATGCCATCCATAAAAATGTTCTTTATATGTTAAAGGATATATAACTTCTCCTTTATCTGCTAAATGAGGGTATTTTGCAGCACTATATGTGTGATGCCCTTGTAACGTTTGTCCATTAAATTTAGCTCTCTTTTTATTTAAAATATCCTCTATTTGTTCATTAGACCAATTCCTTGTAGGTGTTTCTCCATTTAGAATTTTTATTCTTTCCTGTTTCCAGAATTCTACTACACCCTTATCCCTTCTTCTCGCAAACTTTTTATTCCAAATATAAGATTGATATTCCT
>NZ_JBFULJ010001560.1:0-504 GCF_056400385.1 Priestia sp. P5_B4 | reverse complement strand
ACCTTTGACAGCGTTAAGCCAAGTTCTTGTAATCTATTCTCTGGTGTTTGTACTGTTGGCATAAATGTCACTCCTTTTCTCTTGCCCGATGTTTAAAAACTTCGCAGCATTTCCACCTAACATATCTAATCTTTGTTGTTCAGTTAAATCCAGCGTTTCATCCAGAACTTTTCCCGGAACAACTTCACGCAGTAAAAATGGATAATCCGATCCCATAAAGATTTTTTCATGTCCAAACCGTTCAATCATGTACTTTATATTCAGGGGATCGTAGTTTAACGAATCAAAATAAAATTGCTTTGCATAKTAACTAGGAGGATGTGTTGTCAGTCTAAGGTGCGGCCACACTTCCCACCCTTTATCTAATCTAGGAAGAATATAAGGGAAAGATCCTCCTCCATGTGCAAAACAGACTTTTAATTTAGGAAATTTCTCCATAATACCGCTCCATAGAAGCGTTGCAGCCGCTAGTGCTGTTTCACTTGGCATTCCTACGGTATACAT
>NZ_JBFULJ010001559.1:0-505 GCF_056400385.1 Priestia sp. P5_B4 | reverse complement strand
TTTATTAACTGATTCTTTACTACGGTTTAAATGTTCACCAATTCTTTGGAACGTCATCTGCCCATATTGTTCTTCAAGGAATAAATCTTCCTCCATTGTCCATAGCTTTTGATTTTTACTCAATGTTATCTTCCTTTTTACTGTCTTCTTCATTTTAGATTTCTGCACGGACTGGAGGGAGATAACATTGAGTAAAAATCAAAAGCTATGGACAATGGAGGAAGATTTATTCCTTGAAGAACAATATGGGCAGATGACGTTCCAAAGAATTGGTGAACATTTAAACCGTAGTAAAGAATCAGTTAATAAACGGATTATACGATTAAATCTTCGTAGTGAAGAAAATTGCTTACGTAAAAAATGGACAACGGAGCAAGAGACTTTCCTAAGAGAAAACATTAACATCATGAATAACCGTGAAATAGGTAATCATTTAGGTAAGAGCCCTGCTTCTGTTGCTACTCGTATTAAAATATTAAAACTAGCCCGAAGAGAAACACTGCGT
>NZ_JBFULJ010001558.1:0-506 GCF_056400385.1 Priestia sp. P5_B4 | reverse complement strand
CCGCCAGGGCGAGTGCGCTGGCGAGGAGCAGAGGAAGGCGCATTGAAATGGGTTCCCGTTGAGGTGGTGTACCGCCGCGAACCGTGGGAGACGGCCCCCTGATGCAGCGTGCACGGGACTTCCAAGTCCCGCTCGGCTAAGGATTATCCCGATGCGATGGCAGACGCAAGCCTCGTGCCGTCACGAATCGACGTGGGCGTTTTGCTGCGGTTACCGTGAAGTGACCCGTTTGGTTCAGCAATGACCCGGCAGGTCACCCCTGGACCGGTTCAGGGCGAGGCGATCACCGCCAGGCCGGCCGGCGGATCGAAGCCGACCAGCGTGCAGGCGGCGAATCCGGCCTCGAGCACCATGGCCCAGGTGTCGGCCCCGAATTCGGTGTGCACGAGCAGGTCGTCGGTCGCGGTCGACGGATCGCCGTGGTAACTGCGCGGAAGACCGCGCCGGCCGCGCGTCAGGCGGCCCGGGAGGATCGGGACGGTGAACACCGCCGCACCCCCCGGTTT
>NZ_JBFULJ010001557.1:0-507 GCF_056400385.1 Priestia sp. P5_B4 | reverse complement strand
GCATAAGGTTGCTTTCAGGGTTAAGCTGTTCCTCATCAGGGCTTGTTTGTAACCATGCCATAACCGGCTCGATTCCCATTTCTTTAATAACGAATACATCTAATAATCCGTCTTGAAATGAGCTGTTTCCTAGCATAGCGCGGGTTCCTCCTAAAAAAGGGCCGTTTCCAATTAACACCATAACAGATTCTCCTTCATAGGAAGCTTTTTCGCTCGTCATTTTTAATTGAAAAGGCTCTGCTTGATTTAAAGTTCTGCCTACGCTCATGTAGTAAGAGAGCTTACCAAATTTCTCTTTATTTTCTTCCAAAATATTTTCAGATACATCAGCTACGAGGCCGATTCCCCAAAAGTTTAAAAAATAATCTTCGCCATGTTTTCCAACATCCACTGCCTCCGTCTGCTTTTCTATAATTTGCTCCACTGCCTTTAAAGGATTTTGATTCATTCCAATTGCACGCGAAAAGTCGTTGCACGTTCCACCAGGTAAAATAGCAAATACAGGAC
>NZ_JBFULJ010001556.1:0-507 GCF_056400385.1 Priestia sp. P5_B4 | reverse complement strand
ATTCAAGATATTTCAAGTAAAAAGGTCAGTTTAAATAACGAAAAAATATCTCAATATTTAGAAACAGAAATTCATTATATAAAGAAATCAGCGAAGATATGGTTTCTGAATTTTGGTAAACGGAAAATTAATGAAAAAGAATTAACATTATTCTTCTCGGATTTTAATTTTTATACAGTGGATGAAGTGGAGTTTCAAACAACAAAGCATGAATTCAGAGATAATTTGAAGTTTGAAAAAACACGAAAACGTAATAATCAAACAGAAATAATAATTTATAATAAACAATTAGAAAAATTCGAATTTCATGTAACTGATGAAGATGAAATTATAAAAATAGAGAAATTTTTCTTAAAATTAAAAGATGTAAAAGAAGAAAAAGAATTAACTGAAAAACTTAGGAGTTTGATAAATAAGCAACAGAAAGAAAGTAAGAGTTCATTTGAAGACATTGGGAAAATTCAATATCTTTCTAAAGAGCAGCATTTAATTTTTAAAGATAATTAC
>NZ_JBFULJ010001555.1:0-507 GCF_056400385.1 Priestia sp. P5_B4 | reverse complement strand
GAACGAAAGAAGGTTGCAAAATCTATCATGGACAAAGAACTTTATGAGCTATTTTATCCTTCTGAAAAGTTCATATATGGAGATAGTTACACCTCGACTCCAAAAGATGTACAGCTTTATGTACAACAATATGATGGAGGGCAAGAAGAGGTGGAAGTGATTGCTGAATTTACGAATCATCTTGTCATAAAAGATGAAAATGTTGACGATCAAACGCATGACATCGTTAAAGTTTCTCTACGAAAAGAAACAAACAAATGGGTGGTCTATAGTATCGAAGAATTGAAAACAGAAATGATGAAATGAGGTGGTAGAAGTGGCATTTAAAAAGCAACTGGAAGACTATCGGTTTAATTTAAATCGCAATCGATCATGGAAGTATACAGCCGTTTTACTCTTTTTCTTTATCGGTTTTTTATCCTTACTGACATCAAAATTCTACTTAAAGACAGAAGATCCGTTATATCATACCAAAACCTATGAGGCGGTTTCTTCCAACATAACAGG
>NZ_JBFULJ010001554.1:0-507 GCF_056400385.1 Priestia sp. P5_B4 | reverse complement strand
AAGTAAGAACATTGCTAACAACAGCAATTCATAAATTATCAGACCAGAAAACACAATTTAATCAGTGAAGGAGAAAAGAGAACCCCATCTATCCTTATAGAGTCCTCTCCTTTAGGGAATAACACAATAGATAATAGTAAAGTGTAAAATATAATATTTTTAAGCATATCATGAGTTTCTATGCTTCTATAGGGCTACCTTTCTTATAAAAAAGGCTGTTTCACAAAATGAATGTGCAATGGAAAGGACTAATATGTGGGACCAGTAAAAACAATCACAAAAAAGTAGAATTTATTGAGGTAACTTCTTTTTCCGTAGTCGGTGTAATCTCCGTTGAATTCCATGGGCTGATCTACCGATTAGTTGGCCAATTTCTTGTTGAGTACGACCTTCTTGATAAAACATGTACCATAGACGGGCATCTTCCTCTTCAGTCCACTTTTTATTTTCATATTTAGGTCGATTAAAATAATCATATTTTCTTTGTTCCTTTACCCAGTCGGGTTC
>NZ_JBFULJ010001553.1:0-507 GCF_056400385.1 Priestia sp. P5_B4 | reverse complement strand
CCTTATGTTTGGGGTGGAGCTGCGCCTGGAGGATTTGATTGCAGTGGTTACCTTAACTATGTATATCGCAATGCAGTAGGTGTAAGTCTTCCTCGTACAGTTGCTAGCATCTATCAAACTGGTACGCGTGTAAGTTCACCTCAGCCTGGCGATATCGTTTTCTTTGAAACGTACCAACCAGGAGCTAGTCATGCTGGCATTTATATCGGAAACGGTCAATTCATGCATGCAGGTTCTTCAACAGGCGTGACAATCACATCACTAAGCAACTCTTACTGGTCAAAACGTTACTTAGGAGCAAAGCGTTACCTATAAGAGTGTAACAAAAAGGAGTAGTTGTAGAACTATTCCTTTTTTCTATACACCATAAACGTAAAAGTAGGAAATTTTTGCGCGATTTGGTATGATAACTAGGGAACAAATAAAAGGAGTGTATAACATGGCTATTGTAGATGTAACCATTATTCCGGTAGGTACGGAAACGCCAAGCGTGAGTCAGTACGTAGC
>NZ_JBFULJ010001552.1:0-508 GCF_056400385.1 Priestia sp. P5_B4 | reverse complement strand
ATATTGTTGTACCAATTATTGGAGGAGGGATTGGTGAAGGTATTTTACCACTTTCACTTGCTTATTCTCAAATTTTAGGTAGTTCAGCAGAATCTTTTGTGTCGCAAATGATTCCAGCTGCTGTTATCGGAAACATCGTTGCTATCGTATGTGCTGGCTTAATGAAGCGTCTAGGAGAGAAAAAGCCAGAATTAACAGGTAATGGAGTTCTTGTGAAGACAAAAGGCGGAGATGGCATCTCAGAAGATACAAATATCAAGAAACCAGTAGATTTTTCGTTAATGGGCGCAGGTCTTTTAATTGCATGTAGTTTCTTTATTTTCGGGGGCTTAGCACATAAGTTTTTAGGAATTCCAGGTCCAGTTTTAATGATCGTAGCGGCAACGCTAGTCAAATGTTTACAAGTAATGCCTGCTAAGATGGAGCAAGGTGCTTACCATATGTACAAATTCATTTCTACGAGCTTAACATGGCCGTTAATGGTGGGGCTAGGGATTTTGTATATTCC
>NZ_JBFULJ010001551.1:0-508 GCF_056400385.1 Priestia sp. P5_B4 | reverse complement strand
CGATACAGTAAAAAAGTATACAGCTACAAAAGAATGTAGAGAACTTTAGCTATTATATTTAAGAGGTCATAAATTCAACCATGGAAATGAAGACATAAAATTAATTTCTATTGAAGAGTGGTATAATTCTTTAATAAAATTAGGAAGAGCAGATTTAGTAGAGAAGTTTGATGACCTTAGGGACACAGTCTACGAAAAAGAAAAAACTGAAGGGAAGAGAATTAATAAATAATTACAATTATTTATTAATAGTCAAGTTAATATTAAAATAGATGCTCTGCTATCAAAAATAGAGGTAGGCAGGAAAGAAGAAGCTTGAATTAATCCAAAAAGGTAAAGAACTAAATAGTACTATTCAATTCGGTGATTTAGAACGAAGATATAGCGATTTGTACTCTTACGAAATTATTTTGCGAAAAAAAGAGCATCCTTTCGAAGGTACTTTTATATCTTAATAAGTTCAACTTAAGTTAGTCTTTCAAGGTTAATTTAGGTTGAACTTATTTAT
>NZ_JBFULJ010001550.1:0-509 GCF_056400385.1 Priestia sp. P5_B4 | reverse complement strand
GCCGCCAACAGCGCGTTGCGCAGGAAACTGCGCCGCGCGAGCTTGCCCTTCCCCGAAGCGTCCATCCCCGACCCTCCCCTTCACGTCCTGCTAACAAGACGTTGCAGGGCGGATGTTGGTCGTGACGCCGCGCAAATACACGCACCGGAGTCGCGAAACGTGGAGGCCGCCGCCAATTCACGGAGCTGACTGGGGGAAATCGGGGATCGAGGCAAGGCCCGATCAGGCCGCGGATCGTGATCACCTCCGCAGCGCGCGCAAGCCTCGGTGCGGTTTTTAGTCCAGGCGGTTGTCGGCGGCGACCTTGGGCAGGTAGGCGCCGTCGGCGACTTCCAGGTTGCGCGCCCAGCGCGGATCGGTGCCGAAGGTCTGTTTGCGCGGGCGGCCGGGCGCGTTGTCCGCGAACGTGTTGCCGGCGATGTCGACGTTGCGCGACTGCTTGCGCAAGGAGATGCCGACCTTCGCATTGCCGCGGATGCGATTGCCGCGGATCGACAGGCCTTGCGTGC
>NZ_JBFULJ010001549.1:0-509 GCF_056400385.1 Priestia sp. P5_B4 | reverse complement strand
CTAAATGAGTCATAGTAAAAAGCTTTATACATAAAAGTAGTTTTATATAACAAACGTCTTCGCTTATTCATGCATATGCTACGGATAAGGAGGAGACAGGTTATATGAAAAAAATTTATTTAGATGCAGGTCACGGAGGGACAGATTTAGGGGCTGTCGCCAGCGGGTTATATGAAAAAGACTTAGTGTTAGCTGTTCAACAGTACATCATCTCTTTTCTTTCTACTCACTATGAAGGATTTTCTCTTTGTACAACGCGTACAACCGATGTGTTTTTGTCATTAAATGAACGGGTCAACAAAGCCAATGCGTGGGGTGCTGATGTATACTTATCTATTCATATAAACTCAGGTGGCGAAACGGGATATGAAGATTTTATTTATAGCAAAAATATAAATAACCAAACCATTGTGTTACGAAACGATATTCACGATCATGTGAAATTTGTTCTCACTGAATACAATCACTCTAACCGAGGCAGGAAATTGGCTAATCATAGTGTGTTAAGA
>NZ_JBFULJ010001548.1:0-509 GCF_056400385.1 Priestia sp. P5_B4 | reverse complement strand
ATAAAACGCTGGAATTTCTTGATATTGATGTTTTTGCAGATAAAATTGAAGAAATCATTAACGATGTAAAGCCGACTCACATTTTAACACATTACCCTGGCTTTGCGGTACACCCTGATCATAATGCTACGGGTGCAGCTACGATTCAAGCGGTAAAACGTATGCCAAAAGAAAAGCGTCCGGTTGTTTGGTGTCATGCGTTTTCGAAAGATCGTATTGAACATATTGGAGAACCAGATGTTATTTTTGATGTAACAGCGATGAAAGATAAAAAAATTGAAGCGTTAAAAGCCCATCGTTCTCAAACAGAAGGAATGATGAACGCAATTGACTTCGATCGCTTATCTGACTATCCGCAAATGGAACGTTTATTAACTAGAGAAGAATTCTGGACATATAACTGGGAGTAACAGATGAAAAAACAGCGAATTTTATTTATTGGAGCAGGACGAATGGCTGAAGCTGTAGCGGCTGGTTTGGTTACGAGCAGCGCTGACAGTATTGAGGCA
>NZ_JBFULJ010001547.1:0-509 GCF_056400385.1 Priestia sp. P5_B4 | reverse complement strand
GCTCAGAAGACTCGTGTTGTACATCATTAATTTATCTGAAAAAGGGGAGATCGTTGAGCTTGTCGCTTTTCCTGCATGCGTAGCAGGAGGCTCTATATAGCTATGACGTAAAATATCTCCTAGTTCTGTTTCAATTTTTTTTGAAAGCTTCATTCCGTTGACAAAATGCTGCTGTGCCTCTTTGTTGCTAGCTGCTTGAGCAAAGCCAATCATCAGCTGCATTCCTACAAGATTTGTATCAACCGCATGTTGGATAAGAGACACTTCAATTGTATTAAGTGATCTTTTTTCACTAAGCCAGCTTAACCCTCCGATATAATTTTGTTCGTGGACAAACCGAACTTCTTTTGGCATTGAAACGTAAGGAGGCTTTGCAATGACGCCGGTTTCTAATAATATCTGAGTAGACTGATTGTATATTTGCTGCGCTTCTGCTGTTGCGTTTACGAAAAAACTTCTGATATCTTCCCGGTAGGACATCGTTGAATGCAAAGCGAACAGTCCAGTCT
>NZ_JBFULJ010001546.1:0-510 GCF_056400385.1 Priestia sp. P5_B4 | reverse complement strand
ATTAAAAGAGAAGCTAAAGCTTCTTTAAAGAATCGCTGGGGACTTGCGATTTTACTGACGGTGGTGACGTACGGAGTATATACGCTTCTGCCTATTCCATTTGAAATTGTGGCAAGCGGCGGCTATGACAATTGGATGAAAGATGAATCTGATTCGGCGTCATGGATTTCAACTGCCTTTGCTATTGTCTTTTCGCCTCTTCTCATGGCGAACTACTGGGCATTTTTAGGTTTGGCGCGAGGTGAATCTGTCCGATTGGGACATTTGTTTAAAACATTCCAAGACTTCGGTCTTTATGTAAAGTCACTAGGAATTTATGTACTGATGACTCTTTATGTGATGCTGTGGTCACTGCTTTTACTGATTCCTGGAATTATCAAAGCACTGGCATATTCACAAACGTACTATATTTGTAAAGACAATCCTACTTACTCGATGAATCAAGCGATTACAGAAAGCCGCAGGTTGATGAATGGTTATAAAGGACAGTACTTCCTGCTGCTACTAAGC
>NZ_JBFULJ010001545.1:0-511 GCF_056400385.1 Priestia sp. P5_B4 | reverse complement strand
ACATCCCTATTTATAAACATTCCCTTCCAATCGATTCTAAAATATATGAAGGGAATTTTAAAGAGCTTGGTTCAATCGCACGAATTGGTTTTTTTGCAGCTTTAGCCATTTATCCTATTTTTTTATTATTAAAATGGAAACCGTTATCGGACATAAAAAAAGGAAATTTTGAGTTAAAACCGCTTATCCAATTTTTAGCCAAGTATGTTCGTCAGTGGCACGTTCCCATTGCTCTTATATCAACGGCCTTGATTATTTTACATGGTTATATGGCTTTAATAAAAGGATTTCAAGCAAATTTTACGTACTTTTCAGGAATTATTACAATGGCTGTTCTAGCTTGTTTACTCGTGATGGGCGTGAAGCGCTATAAGCGTATAGATAAAAAGTGGCATCTTAAATTTGCTATCTCTTTTTTGGTTTTGTTTATGATTCACGCTACCTTTTCATAACTTGCCATTGTTTAAAGTTTTTTTATATAGGGTACAGTTCACAATGAATACATGATATG
>NZ_JBFULJ010001544.1:0-514 GCF_056400385.1 Priestia sp. P5_B4 | reverse complement strand
GATGCGTGCGCGCTTGGGGTCGCAGATCCGCCTGGAGGATGTGGCGGGTGCGGTGCATTTGTCGCCGGGCCGGTTCCGGCATTTGTTCGTGCAGCAGACCGGGACGTCGTTGCGGGCATGGTTGTTGTGGGCACGCGTGGATCGGGCGGTGCAGGCTGCGTTTCAGGGGCGTTCGTGGACGGAGGCTGCGCACGAAGCCGGGTTCGCGGATGCAGCGCACCTGACGCGCACGTGCCGGCGCGTGTTTGGCCTGGCGCCGACGATGCTGGTGCCCGAGGGTCTTGCGCGGCGCTGATTGCCGAGTTCGGTTCGCTATTTCGCTTGCGACAGCCGCGCCCGCAATCCCCACGTGTAGGCCAGCGCATAGCCCAGGAACACCCCGGCCACGCCGCTCCATGCGCCGCCCTGGATCCAGTCGGTGAGCGCATCCACGGYGCCGCTCGTCGCGTGCCGCCACGCCACCCACACTCCCACGGCGATGCGCAGCGCGACCAACGTCGTCATCGCCAGGATG
>NZ_JBFULJ010001543.1:0-515 GCF_056400385.1 Priestia sp. P5_B4 | reverse complement strand
TTATTTGGCAGCCCCCTCATTTTCTAGCTCTTGCTATGCGATGTAATAATTTTTTGATTAGGATACTCAAATTCCCACCAGTACAAGTTAGCGCGCACATTTACTACGACAGCATCTTTGTCCTTCATTCCTTTTACATCCGCTAGCTTAAATGTTGAGATAACCGTTGGAACAGTCAAAATAATCAGCAGCAAGATAGGAATCACTGTCCATATAATTTCTAACTTTCTGCTTCCCTCTACTTGCTTTGGAATCACATTTTCTTCGCCTTTACGACGACGAAAGCGCAGAATAACAAATATAAAGATAATGGTGACAACAATAATAACTAAAACCATGATGGCTGTACTAAGCAGCATAAGCGAATATTGTTCTTCAGCTACCTCACCTGCAGGCTTAAGTGTCGACAAAAACGGTTTTCCACAGGCCGATAACACGAATGCAAGCAGCGTAAATAACGACAAAACACGAAAGTTCAATCGCCATTTTTTCATACCATTCCCCAACCTCTCTTT
>NZ_JBFULJ010001542.1:0-515 GCF_056400385.1 Priestia sp. P5_B4 | reverse complement strand
CTCTACTGCTTGATCCAATTTAGTTCCACCTTTAGAAACTAACGCCACCGTGGCTCCAGCTTGAAGCAAAGCCTCCGCCATGGAAAATCCTAGGCCGCTTGAAGCACCTGTTACGAGGACATGGATATTTCTTAACTCTTTTGTATTCATTGGCATTTTCCCTCCGAAATGTTATTAAACCACTGACTGATACAGTATTCTAGGTAATCATTACTTTATACGTAATTTCTTTAAAAAGCAAAGCTATGATAAAAGAGTAGTTAATTTAAATTGCTAAAGAGGCAGTTTAGCTTAAATACATTTCTTCATAAAGTTAAAAAAGAAAATTTCCCTAATTTCTTATTTATAATTGCTTAACGTTGATTCGAGAATATTAAACTTCGCTACCTGCTAATTGAATTCTACTTCATCTGGAGACCTTTAAATTAAAATGTTTCCTTTCTTCTGATAGACTTATTAAATTTCGAAAACAATCAATGCAATMATCTTTTCGTATAGAAAACTTATTAAGAAAC
>NZ_JBFULJ010001541.1:0-515 GCF_056400385.1 Priestia sp. P5_B4 | reverse complement strand
CGCGGCTCCTCCGGCTCGGTGTCAACGATCGAAGTGATCGTTGTTCGGTCCGGGCTGGCGAGTACGAGCGATATTCAGGAACGACGGCAACCGAGTCGCATGGCCCGCCGCACCCACGTTGGTCACCTGCATGAAGCACGGCGCGCCTCCGCAGGCAGCAACAGGCGTGCTGCTCTCCGTCAGGAACTGCGCGCGACCCAGTGAATTGCGCGGCGCGCGGCCGTCGATCGGCACGAAGACTTCCGGACGGTCGAACGGACCCTGCTCGCGCGCGACGCGCTCGTCGGTGAGCTTGAGCAGGAAGTCGACCAACGCATTCTTCTCCTGTTCGCTGAGTTGCGCCTGCACGTCCTGGCTCAGGCTCAGGATGTTGAAGTCGCGGTGCGCGGCGTTGGTGATCGGGAAATCGCCACCGCGCGAGTAGAAGTCCACGACCTGCCGCAACGTGAGCTTGCCGCCGTTGTGGAAGTACGGTCCGGTCAACTCGATGTTGCGCAACTGCGGCGCTTTGACAC
>NZ_JBFULJ010001540.1:0-516 GCF_056400385.1 Priestia sp. P5_B4 | reverse complement strand
GCTTGTTACACCGCAGTTGATTTCCGTGCAAGGCTTCGCTTTCCGCGGACGGCCGGTGAGCCTCCTCGTCGCTTGCGCTTCTGCGGGGTCTCACCTATGCCGCTTTTCCCGCAGGAGTCTTCGCCTTGCCCTCCAATCAACTGCTAGAACCAACTATACACATAAAATCTATATTCAACATAACAACAAAAAAACACGAACTACCAATCAAAAAATAATTAATAGTTCGCATTTGACTTCAACTGAAATACTTTTTTCCCAGCCTCATTTTTACTACTTATTTAATTTGTTTTTCTATGATCTGTTCTTTAGCTGAGGCAGTCTGTGCTTCC
The DNA here is from genome assembly GCF_056400385.1 of Priestia sp. P5_B4. NCBI lineage: Bacteria > Bacillati > Bacillota > Bacilli > Caryophanales > Bacillaceae > Priestia > Priestia sp. P5_B4. Next base: position 184 of record NZ_JBFULJ010001540.1, on the reverse strand, counting down.
GCTGCTTTCATTTCATTATTAACATCGATTGCTTCTTTTAAATACTCAGTTTTGTATCCGCTTTTAAGTGCCCAAGCATAAAAGAAAAGTGCAACAATTGCAATAAGACCCATATCCCAGCCGTATTTAATAATATTGAGTCCCCCGAACTTTTCACTTCCTATCCAAGAGATTGTCATCATAC
>NZ_JBFULJ010001539.1:0-519 GCF_056400385.1 Priestia sp. P5_B4 | reverse complement strand
TTGTCATAAAAATACGCTAAAAGACTCAGTAGCTGTTGAACCAAAAGAAACCGATCTCTGCCCCCCTTCTCATCTTCATAACAAAAAAAAGATACCCGTTTTAACACAGGTATCTTTCAGCTTATATATCACAGCTTTCCAAAAGGAAACCCTATAAAGGGTCATTTGCTGTTCTTTTTATTACACACATCTTTCCGCACACATGTATCCCTTGACCTGATACCCATGTTTTTTGAGCTGCCGAATGCTTAAATTTCGGGAAATGCTGTCAGGAACAATTACGACCACTTCTTTATATGGAATTTCCTCATGCTGTCTCTCTAAATAAGGAAGCGGAATATGGATTGCTTTTTGACAGGGGGTTTGTTTCATTTCATGAAAATGACGAACATCTACATACGAAATTGTTGTAGAAGCACAGTCGACGGTCGTCACTTTCTTTATTCCCTGCACCGGCACATAGCGTTTATAAAAACTGTAACAAATTAATAAAAGTAAAATACCTATGCTCATATATAG
>NZ_JBFULJ010001538.1:0-520 GCF_056400385.1 Priestia sp. P5_B4 | reverse complement strand
GGGTGTTAGTATGGCACTGGTATCCGGTGCACTAGGAGCGGCACTAGCCGGAGATTTACATCAAGCTTCGATGCGTTCCATTTCACTGCACTCCATTCGAAATTTATTAGGGGCGATTGTAGCACCTGTGATTGGATGGTTTGTTGTTCGACAAAATGCGATTTATTATGAAGATTTTCGAGGTCAAATTAGCTCAGTAGATCCTCAGGTGAAGATGCAGCTGTCTGAAATGATCAAACGCTATATGGGTATGGGGATGAGTCAAGCGGACGCAAAAACATCGGCCGTGACGGCTGTTGTAGCAGGCGCTAAAAAAGCGTCGATTTTACATGCGTACCATAACTTATTTTTCATGCTTGGTATTTTAGGCGTAATTATGCTCATTGCTTCACTAAGTAAAGCATGGAGCGGTGAAAATAGAATTCTTGTTCAAAAAGAAGAGGTTCAAGAAGAAGCTGAGCCGCAAGAAGAAAGAAAAATGCTGCCGGCACCTCAAACAGAAGAAACCTCTGTATAATAT
>NZ_JBFULJ010001537.1:0-520 GCF_056400385.1 Priestia sp. P5_B4 | reverse complement strand
GGTACGTACCCACCTTTCCCTGGTTCAATTAAACAAGATCAATATAATCCTATAGTGAGTTTACCAACCTCTGTTGACGAGATTATTATGGGAGTTGATGCAGTCATTGTGACTCACTTACATTTAGACCATTTTGATGAGGTAGCGCAAAGACTATTACCAAAAGATATTAAAATGTTTGTTCAAAATGAAGAAGAGGCAAAAGAAGTCCAAAATTCCGGATTCCAAAATGTAGAGGTACTAACAAAGGACACTGTTTTTGAAGGCATCCAATTAGTTAAAACAAAAGGTGAGCATGGGAGAGGAGAAGAACTATTAAAGCTTATGGGGGAAGTATGTGGCGTAGTCTTTAAACATCCAAGTGAAAAAACATTGTACGTAGCTGGTGATACCGTCTGGTATGAAGGTGTACAGGAAGAATTAAGTACCTATAAACCAGATATTATTGTCGTCAATGGCGGAGATAATCAATTTATAGAATATGGTTCTCTCATTATGGGAAAAGAAGACATCTATGAAG
>NZ_JBFULJ010001536.1:0-522 GCF_056400385.1 Priestia sp. P5_B4 | reverse complement strand
ATCTCCATCATGTTATTAGTCATTAATAAAAGCATAGAAACCCTATTAAATTAGGGATTTTATGCTTTTTTGCCTTTATTTATATTACTTTTTTTAGAATTAATCCCAGTAATTTTAGATAAAAACGTAAAAAACAAACGCAATCCACACTTTACTTATAGGAATAATTGTTTTAGTATGTAAAAAGATATTTGAAGGAGGTAGTTAAGGTGAATGCACTTTCGGTAGTGAGTAAACGCAATAAAAGTATTTGTACTTGTCTAATTCTTAAAGGTTACTAAAACATAAACAATACTATACTACAAGGAGAATTAGACAGATGGCTGCAAAAAAGAAATTTAAACTTAATTTAGGATTACAAGTAATTATTGGATTAATTCTTGGATTGATCGTTGGTTACTTCAGTAAAGAAGTTGGTTTGAAGTTAGAGATATTAGGAAAAGCGTTTATCCAGCTTATTCAAATGGTCATTGTCCCTCTTGTTTTCCCACTGATTGTATTAGGAATAACGGGGATGCATGA
>NZ_JBFULJ010001535.1:0-522 GCF_056400385.1 Priestia sp. P5_B4 | reverse complement strand
TGCTTGTTGTTAATCATTAGTTAACATAAAACCATTTATCGGTAAAAATAAAAAGCAGACCTTTAATTAAAGATCTGCTTCTTTTCTTTAGCAAAAACTAAATATGTTCCCACTAAAAACATGATGCCCAAACCTATAAAGATTAACCAGTACGTTAAAGGGAAACTATAGGAAACTTTCATAACTCCAGTATTTCTATCTAATATTCTAACGGTGTAAGGAGTATATGCTGTCTTAATAGTTAAGTACGTTAATAAAGCTTGAGCAATAAGAACTATCCCTATTGCACATTTCATTATATTGCCCCCAGACTCATACATGTTTCTGTGTACAGTTTAACACAAAGGGGCTTACTTAATATGCTAGTTACCATAATCACTCTTTCAGGAACATATGAAAAAGAGAACCTTTATGGGAATAAGGGTTCTAACAGAGTCATTTTTATAAAATATAGACATCTTTATACGTCCCTTATGTATCGATGTTTCTGTCTAGGCTAAATAATAATGTAGTGCATAAAAG
>NZ_JBFULJ010001534.1:0-522 GCF_056400385.1 Priestia sp. P5_B4 | reverse complement strand
GCTGAATAGAGGGCAAGGCTCATCGGCCGCCAACAAAAAAATTAACAGCGTTGGAACAAGTGATTCATACTAGCTGCTTTATCCCATTTGTTCATTTTTAGATTGGATGGATGTAGGTATGCCTCAATCTCTTTTATTTTTGTTCACCATGTTTACCCTTCTTGTGAAGGAGGGTAGGTAATGATACAAAAGAACTACTGTTTGTACATTTGAAGTTGTGTTTGTGTGTGAAAAGATCTAGTGTATATTTCATACAGAAGTGTAAAGTACAGGGGGCGTTCATCTGTGAAAAAACGAAGGAGATKCATCCTACCATGTTGAAAGATCATATGTTTGAATTTTATTTTGATCAAATGAATGAGCTGGTTTTTTTAGCGGAAGTAAAGAACCAACATCTTTATTATAAAAAAATGAATAAAGCGGCTGCTAAGCTTATACGGTGTCAAGGAGAAGCGGACATGCGGCTAGAAAACGTACTCCCTGAGCGGGTGTATCACTCCCTTTACCCTAACTATATGAAAG
>NZ_JBFULJ010001533.1:0-522 GCF_056400385.1 Priestia sp. P5_B4 | reverse complement strand
TATTTGAAACTACAAGTGAAAAGGAAGAAAAAAACGGTTGATAAGCTGAGAGTGTATAGGGCTACTTTCCATGCGGAAAGTAGTTTTTTCATTTGTGAACTTGATATACTGATTGGATAAAGAGGTGAGAAAGGTGAACGAAAGAGACGTGGTTTCGAGAAGTATTTTAACAAAAGCGACGGGCTTTTTGGCATCTGGTTATACTCATAGTTTAAATCCGTATGCCGGATGTGCATTTTCCTGCAAATTTTGCTACGTGCGAGAACTGCYAATTCAGCGTTTTAAAGAGATGGAGTGGGGGACATGGCTAGAGCTTAAAGTCAACGCAGCTGAAGTCTATCAAAAAGAAATACAAAAACTGCGAAAAAAAGAGCAGCCGGTGCGCATCTTTATGTCTTCAGCGACAGATCCCTATCAGCCTGCTGAGCGTAAAGCAGGCATCACACGTGCCCTTTTAGAAACGATGATCAATCATCCGCCTRATTTTTTATTGATTCAAACAAGGTCGCCCCTTATGACGAG
>NZ_JBFULJ010001532.1:0-522 GCF_056400385.1 Priestia sp. P5_B4 | reverse complement strand
GGTTTGAAGTGAAAATCTCACCATTCTATAATTCTTTTTCGCTTTCAGTAAAGGATTTAGAGGATGATGAGATCTTTTACTACAGTCTCGAATCGGTTACAAAGATTGAGATCATGAATGATAATAAAGAAAGCAAAGCAATTCGATTATTTATAGATCAAGGAATTGATCGTTTTATAATGATTATGGATTTAGTATTTAGACCAAAATTTAAAGTTGTACTAAAAGAGGTTTTAGATTCCTAGAACGCACATTATATTAAGTTAAAATATATAAACTATACACATTTAGTAAGGAAATTTAATGAGAAAATACATAATATTAGATACGCCTATAAATGATATTAAGAAAGTTATGATAGTGGACATCAAAGATCAAGTAAATATGTTTCTTTATAATACGTCAGATGATGTACCTTCAATTGGAGACTATAGTTTTGAAACATCACAAGAAGCTGAAGACTTTTTTAACAAGGAATTTTCAAAAGAAAAAGATAGTAAAGCTTCTTGGATCTATGTACCA
>NZ_JBFULJ010001531.1:0-524 GCF_056400385.1 Priestia sp. P5_B4 | reverse complement strand
GAGAACTATTATTTGATTTAATGGATGGAGAAAAGGAACTTTCTTTTAAAAACCAATCGATTACAGTACGTATATGGGTAGGCCGATTTTTTAGGTTATCTATTGTTCCAGATAGCGTATTATCCTCTCGATTATTAAAGAGATGCTGCGGTATTCCTACAATAAAACCATTACGTGCTAAAAACTGGGCAATGGTTCGATAAGCAAGAGGCGTGCTTCCATCTCCATGAGAAATAATGACTAAAGGAAATGATCCATTTGAAAGCGGAGCATCTTGCGCAGCGCTTATCGTGTAAGGTCCCATCTTTTCAACTTGTTCTTCTTGATATGTAGGATACATAATAACGAGAGGCAAGGCGTGTTTATTTGCTTGATCTTCTATATCTACGAATTGACATCCGGCATAAAATGACTGTCTTTCATGTTTTCTTATTTGCACTTATACTCCTCCTCCTTACTTTTAACAATCTTTATTATAACAAACTTATATATGAAATTTTTTTGATTTAGTTCTCTTAAAAAAG
>NZ_JBFULJ010001530.1:0-524 GCF_056400385.1 Priestia sp. P5_B4 | reverse complement strand
GCTTAATACACCGAATAGGAAAGAGATAATTAAAGAATGAGCAAGCGCGAGCTCTAGCTGCAGACGTGTGACAACAACAAGCATACCGGAAACCGCCTGAAAAGTAACTAGAATGAGAGCAGCTAACCATCCGTAAAAAATATTTTTTTGATGGCGATAATATTTAACTGCATGGATAAAGGCGGCTAAAATCCATACAAACGTTAAAACAGCAGCGAATCGATGTCCCATTTGAATCCACTGATTCAAATCAACAGGCAGCCAACCGTTTCCGTTTGAACAAAATGGAACGTCTGGACAAGCTAAGCTAGCTTCTTTATGGCGAACAAGCGCGCCCGTGTACACAACGGCATATGTGTACAAGATAACCCCGTAAATATGTTTTTTCATTTTAGAGCCTAGCTGCATATTAGTTGCGTCGAGCTTTTGATCCACTTCAAAGATAATAAGTGTTAACAGCAGCACAGAAGCAAACGAAATAAGAGAAATACCAAAATGAAGAGCAAGCACTGCATCTGATTGTC
>NZ_JBFULJ010001529.1:0-525 GCF_056400385.1 Priestia sp. P5_B4 | reverse complement strand
ACCTGGATCCGTGGTACCAGGCCTTCGACGTGAAGGACGGAAAGATGTTCCTGGCGCCCGACAAGCGCGTGCAGGTTTACTGAGTCATGCSCTCGGGCATGTGACACCGACGGGCCGCCTCGCGCGGCCCGTCGCTATTCGGGCGTGAGGAAAACGCGTTTGTTGACCGTTGTTCTCCCGTTGAGCCGCATTCGCTCCACGCGACGTTGACTGCCTCGGCACGAAGGTGCTTCAAGCGCATCACGACGATGCGTTCCCGGGGGAACATGGATCGATCGGCGCGCCATGGCAGGCGGCATCCACATCACCATCGCGCATGGCTGCTCGCGGGTGTCGGGCTCGGCGTGGCCATCGTTGCGCTGCTGGCTTCGCAGGCCTGGCGCCAGCATCGGCAGACGCAGGACACGCAGGCCTACGTGGCCGGCACGTCCGCGGTTCTGCACGACACGCTCAGGCTCGAAGCAACCGCGGCGGCGATGGAAGCGAGCCACCGCGGCTTCCTGCTCACCGGCGATCCGGCGTTCG
>NZ_JBFULJ010001528.1:0-525 GCF_056400385.1 Priestia sp. P5_B4 | reverse complement strand
GTTCTTCATCCTATAAAGAAACAATAATAGGTGAATGACAATCTTTGTATACTTTGTATTCACCCTTATAATATACTATTGTTACTTTCATTCCTCTATAGTGGACCATGATATCTCCTCCTATCAGGCTTTGTGGCCTCCTATAAGACCATTTCGATAACGAGCTGTTGAGTGACCCAGATAGCTTGAAGCCCGTAGCACACTATTCTTCCCATAACGCAGCCGAATTTCATCAATCGTTTTCGCAAGAGCATAGGCTCTTTCACGCTGATGGATGTCCTCAAATAAGCTCATTTGCTCCTCTTCTTCAATGCTGGTGTTGGATAAGGAGATCCCAATGGAGCGAATTGGCATTCCATTATCATGCGTATGTAATATGGTTAAACAATAGGGAAAGATATCTTGGCTTAAATTTGATGCTCGCCCCATTTTCTTTTGCCTTGAAAAGCCTCCACCTGTTTGTTTACTGTAGCCAATCGATAAATGGATCGTTTGAGCCACCACTTGATGCATGCGTAAACGAAA
>NZ_JBFULJ010001527.1:0-525 GCF_056400385.1 Priestia sp. P5_B4 | reverse complement strand
GCGGCGGTGAGCGCCGTGTTGCCGCGCGCTTCCACCACGCGCGACTGCTCGTCGTGCACATCCAGTCGCACGCGCCAGCCGCGCGCATCGTGCATCGCCTGCGTGGAAAACACCCAGCGCGCACCGCTGGATTCATGGAGAGCTTGCGGGCGCGCGCGTGTCTTCGTCGACTCTGCCAATGCGCCCAGGCGCAGGCTCTGGTCGCTGGGGACCACCTTGAGCCCGCTGCGTCGCAAACGACTGGCGATGTAATCCATCGCGCCCAAACGAACCCACGCATTGTCGGCGTCGTTGGGCGCGACCGCGACGGGGAGCACGAGGACAAGGTCACCGGCCTGCGTGGTTGCGACGTGCGCCGGTCCGTTGCGTTGCGTCCACGAAAACCAGCCGCCCAGGACCGCGAGCGCGACGCACAGCGCGGCAACCCACCAGCCCCATCGGGATCGTGATGGCGCGGTGTCGGGCACCGGTTCGATGTTCGGCGCGAGGGGAGGCTCGGACACGCGCGCCTCGTCCGGCGGTGCG
>NZ_JBFULJ010001526.1:0-526 GCF_056400385.1 Priestia sp. P5_B4 | reverse complement strand
TCGGAGATGCAAGAGCAACGGACATGAAAAGCAGCGGCATGGTGAATGTAGGTCAGCTTACCCGTGAAGAATACGGACAGAAGCATGTTTACGCCGTCGGATTCGGAACTCATCACGGCACGGTCATTGCTTCTGATAGCTGGGGTAATCCTCATCAGGAATTAACCGTTCCTCCAGCTATAGAAGGAAGCTGGGAAGATGCCATTCACCGAGCAGGTGCTTTTGATCAATACCTCATGTTCACAGAGGAAAACCGAACATTTTTTCATTCAACGATAGGCCACCGCGCCATTGGTGTTGTATACGACCCAGAGATTGAACAATACGGAAATTATGTTCCTTCTCGCTTGTCAAAACGATATGATGCTTTTATGTATGTAGAAAAAACACACGCCTTATCGCCGCTCATCTTTTAATGAAATAAGCGGACTTCCAACGAAGTCCGCTTATTTTTATTGCAAAAAGCTACGAATCGTATCTGCCACAAGTGCATGATCTTCTTCTTGGGACATGCCTGATACGGTAA
>NZ_JBFULJ010001525.1:0-526 GCF_056400385.1 Priestia sp. P5_B4 | reverse complement strand
CATTCCAGAATCTACATACCAGTTTAGGAGGAGCTAGTTTGAACACAACCCGTTTACCATCTATGTGGGAGATAATGATTGTGCTTGCTTTATTTTTAGCAGTTGTTATTTCATTTGCAACTGTTTTGGATTTACCTATTCAGCTCGCTTTATTTATTTCATGGTTTATTGTTATGGCGCTAGGAGTACGACTTGGGTATACGTATAATCAGCTGCAAGGAGCCATTACAAGAGGAATATCAAACGGCTTAGAAGCTATTTTAATTTTATTAGCCGTCGGTACGTTAATTGGAACATGGATTGCCGGAGGAGTTGTTCCTTCTCTTATTTATTTTGGACTAGAGTTTATTAATCCAACATTCTTTTTACTTGCTACACTTATCATTTGCTCTATTACCTCGATTTCAACAGGAACATCTTGGGGAACGGTTGGTACAGCCGGAATCGCGATGATGGGAATCGGACAAGGCTTAGGCATGCCGCTTCCTTTAGTAGCTGGAGCTGTGATTTCAGGAGCTTATTTTGG
>NZ_JBFULJ010001524.1:0-527 GCF_056400385.1 Priestia sp. P5_B4 | reverse complement strand
CTCATCAACAAACAAGCTCGTAAAGATATGGCTGAGACTAAGAGAAAAGTAGCAGCAGTGCTAGATCGCGCCATTTCCGAGTCAGAAGACGATTTGCTGATTGTCAGCCACGGAGGCATTATGAAGTTTATGCGTAAAGAACTTATAAAACGCGGCTTTAAAGGGCCTCGGTTTGATATTGCTGTTAACGGAAAGCTTTATCTTTTTGAAAAGCAATAGAATGAAACTTACTAGAAAAAGTCGCAGAGACTACTCTCTGCGACTTTTTAATAACCATTTTCTTCAATTGTTAATGCTTCACGCAAAGCGATATCTTTTCGGATATTATGAGCGATTTCACGCGTGATTTCTCCTTTTTCATAAAGTTCTTGCACCGTTTCCCGCTCGGTATGAAACGCTTTATAACATAAATCTCTCGTTGCTTTTTTACGTTTGCGTGAATTATACTCCGTACTCTCTTTTCTAAGTCTTGCCATGGATCTATGGTATTCGCTAATAATAGCAAGTGAAATCATTCGATTTTCTTC
>NZ_JBFULJ010001523.1:0-527 GCF_056400385.1 Priestia sp. P5_B4 | reverse complement strand
CCTCTATTCTCAGAGAGGAAAATTATATTTAGATGTAATTCCTATTATATTTCCTTTTCCTCCGTCTAGTCAATGAAAAGTTAAGGCATAGGAATATCAAAAAAAATAAATAAGAAAGCTATGAAGCTTCCAGATAGAATCCAAGCGACCAGTGCTGTCTTCTGATGAATGACTAAAAGTGAGAACGTGGCAATGTTGAAGAGAAAAGAACACAGCAGCGACCATCCATAATGATGAGTGATACTGTGATTAACATAAGCAATGAACTCAATCACAGTAAATAAAAGCGCCCACAAAAGAATCCACCACAGCCTGCCGCTTACATGCAGCGGCAGCCTTCCTAAAAAAACCGGTATAACAAACGGATAAATAATTAAAGTTATTCCAAGGGAAACCATTAGGTGATCGGGTAGAAAAAGGTGATCAATACCTACAGGGTGAAATACCCATACGCGGTGATGAAACAGCAGCACTTCATAAAGCAAATTCCCTGTGACCCAAAACAGCAAAGTAGGATAGTATTCTTG
>NZ_JBFULJ010001522.1:0-527 GCF_056400385.1 Priestia sp. P5_B4 | reverse complement strand
GTGCGTCCGTCGGCGTTGAAATCGCCGAAGCCCGCGGGCTCCCAACCGCCGCCGACCGTCTTCACCGCGATCGTGGCCGCGCTGTTCCCCGAACGCCATATCACGCTCTGGCCCGACGAGGATTGCCGCAGGAACAGATCGGAATGCCCGTCGCCGTCGAAGTCGCCCTGCCCGGCAACGCGCCAGCCGGCGGCGGTGGCCGAGACGGCGGTGGTCGTGGCCTTGTTCGCGCGGCGCCAGATCACATTCTGGCCCGTGTTGCTGTGCCAGAACACGTCGGAGCGGCGGTCGCCGTCGTAGTCGTCGTCGGGGACGTGCCGGCGCACGGTGAAGTAGACCGCGCTCGGCGTGCCGACCTGCCCCGAGGCATCGGTGCCGCGCACGTACACCACGTGGCGCCCGTAGGCGAGCGTGCTCGTGTCGATGTTGACGACCGACAGTTCGCGCGCGGCGTTGAACGCACCATCGGACGCGCGCATGGCGATCGGCGCCGCGCCGCTCGCCCAGGGCGCGGCATCCAGGTAGGC
>NZ_JBFULJ010001521.1:0-528 GCF_056400385.1 Priestia sp. P5_B4 | reverse complement strand
GAATAGCATCATAATCTCTCTGACGAATATATTGACGAATTAACGATTGAACCGCATCTACGTAATCAAGTCGAGGTGATTCGACACTATCAAAAAAGTAGTTAACATCTACGCCAAGGCGCTTAGAAATTTTATAGAGGGTAATGCTTGATGGATATTCTTCACCGTTTTCAATTTTGCTGATTTGCGCTTGTGTACAAATGTCTCTTGATAATTCTTGTTGTGTCAACCCTGCCATTTTGCGAAGGTCTCTCATAACACTCCCAATTCTATACTCTCTCATCTCTTTTCTCACCCTTACTTTCCCATAATATATTCTCTCTATAAACATATAGTGATTTTATTTAGATAGTCAACTGTAAACACGTTAAAAATTTATACAATGTTTCGAAATTGACCATTCCCTATAATAGCAAATTAATCTATAATAGTAAAATAGTGTATGATTTCTCTTCTCTAAAAAATCCTGTAAAAAAATAATATTGAGGCATAACGAAATCAATCCAGTATACAGACGAACAAATAGGA
>NZ_JBFULJ010001520.1:0-529 GCF_056400385.1 Priestia sp. P5_B4 | reverse complement strand
GTCTTGATGGATTAGGAAGGGGATCAGGATATGGGGGTTTTAACAGAAATAGAACTGGTAAAATAAATGTAAGTTATGACTTAGGATTCACTACTAAATCCGGAGGGCTGCCAGTGGCTCCAAATAAAGAAAAAATAAAAATACTTAAAGAAAATGCTTTGAAAGGTGTTTTAGTAGTTATTAAAAATAAAAAAGAAATAGGTCGCTATAACCTTAATGCCATAAACAATTAATACATTCTATTTATTTACTTAGCTACTTACCAAGAAAGCTTTAACTGCAAATAAAAGGAGAAAAGCATGAGAGAAGCAACTAAATCAAAATTAGACAAATTGGTGGGCTTGAATTTAAGATACGCGGGGAGAGCCTCAAATTTGTTTTGGCTAGGATTTGGAGAAAAAATTTTAGTAACCAGAAGGGGGAAAAAAGAAGAAGTAGCTGAATATGCTTTACATATTCAATGTTCTTGGCGTATTACCAAAGGTTATAAAATTATAGTAGGATCGCAGGATTTCTATTCTCCAAGAAC
>NZ_JBFULJ010001519.1:0-530 GCF_056400385.1 Priestia sp. P5_B4 | reverse complement strand
AGTGATATGATCATCGGTTACAAAACCTATGTGGAATTAATTCAAGGACTGTTAACGAATCAGCAAATTATTAGTACGGGAATGACCGAAGAAGTAAGCCGTGCACAGGAAGCTGTAAAGCAAGCCGAAGCAGGAAAAACCGTAGCTGTCATTTCGAGCGGAGATGCAGGAGTATACGGAATGGCAGGCCTTGTATATGAAGTGTTGATTGAAAAAGGCTGGAAAAAAGAAACGGGCGTAGAGCTGGAAGTAATTCCTGGCATTTCGGCTATCAATTCATGCGCATCTCTCCTTGGAGCGCCCGTGATGCACGATGCTTGTACGATTAGTTTAAGTGACCACCTTACGCCGTGGGATCTAATCGAAAAAAGAATTGAAGCAGCTGCACAAGCAGATTTTGTAGTGGCTTTTTACAACCCAAAGAGCGGAAGACGAACAAGACAAATTGTTGAAGCGCAAAGGATTCTATTAAAGTACCGTTCTCCTGATACGCCTGTTGGTCTTGTGAAAAGCGCTTATCGTGACCGTGA
>NZ_JBFULJ010001518.1:0-530 GCF_056400385.1 Priestia sp. P5_B4 | reverse complement strand
AATATTTGCATTTTGAATCTAGATGCACTACTCAACTTCAGATACCTCCTACCTCCCCAAAAATCTCATTTTTAAATAAGATTCTTTGTATCTTTACCCCTAAAACATATATTTCATTTACATCTTTTATACCATATCTATCTGTAATTCCCAGCTATGTTGTATTTGTCATATATTGCCTAATTCCAATGTGACATTACATTTTTTGTTTTTTTTACAAATTTATTTCATTTTTAAAATCTTTATTTCAATTATTGGAGGTAATAACTTATAAATATACCCTATGTTAAAATGGATTAAACTTTAATTTGTAAAATTTCTTTAAATAGTGAGAAAGGGGTTTGGTGATACATGACAATAATAAAAATTAAAGAAATGTTAGAAACGTTATTACGATATGAAGATAGTGAAATCACTCATACCTTTTGTAGTGGAGATCATACCTTTTCTCTCAGTTATTCTAAAAAACTAAAGAATTTTCAAGTGAAGAATATTAAAACGGGCCATATTGAACATTTTCCGGATGTGGA
>NZ_JBFULJ010001517.1:0-532 GCF_056400385.1 Priestia sp. P5_B4 | reverse complement strand
TATCTCAACTAAGACCTCGTCATTGTTTATTTTGGGCATAGGGAAGTCTAAAAAATTTGGTTTTTCACCGTAGTTTTCAATTGCTAAAGCTTTCATGACAATCCTCCACATTTTTTATTTAACCCACATGTATGTTTTCATAACAAACCTAAGAAAAAGAATATGAATATCCCTAAATAGGATATCCATATTAAATAAATCATTTTAAAAAAGGATAATCTGTATAGCCTTCTTTTCTCCTTCATAGAGCGTATTTTTGTCAGGTTCGTTTAGGGGATCTCCTGATTGAATCCGTTCTACAAAGTCTGGATTAGCTAGTACCCAAGTACCTACTGTGACAACATCTGCAAGATTATTATTTACATCAGACGAAAGTTGAATAAGAATTAGAATCAAGAAATGAGTTTACGTGTTCTGCAAATAGTTCTGGAAATTGAAACAGATGCCCGTGACCAGAATCAGGATAGATAATCAGCTGTGCTTTGGGTAATTTCTCTGTTAAGATATAACTGTTTTTAGTCGGTACCATCAC
>NZ_JBFULJ010001516.1:0-535 GCF_056400385.1 Priestia sp. P5_B4 | reverse complement strand
AATACATAACCAGACGCGACATGTTGAGGAACAATATTAGTGCAGGTAAAATAGATAACAATCGTTCTAATGGAATTTGGTTTATTATGGAGAAAGATAAAGGTTGGGCAAATGCTTTGAAGGAAGCTTTTCTAAAAAAATATCGGTAAAAATATTTTCCTGTTAAAAATGGCATTCAATACGCCCTATCAAATTTAGAATAGCATATCAAATTGAAGCTGAAGAATTAGAGAGAGTAACAGTTAAAAACCAGGCAGGAGGATAAAATTTATGCAAATGGAAAGCCAGTTACAGGAATTGTATCAAGAAATAGCAGAAACGGTTAATAATATGATTCCCGAAGAATGGGAAAGATTTTATTTTTATGCACAGGTATCAGAAGATGGAGGAGGAACGTATTTCTTTTATAATCAGCCTTCGAATAAAAAAACGTATCATTATAGCTTAGATATTACAGAAAGATTTGTTGTTTCTGAATTAGAATTCTATGAACAAGAAGATAAACTTTTGKACCTTAGTAGTAAAGTGAAAGAAG
>NZ_JBFULJ010001515.1:0-537 GCF_056400385.1 Priestia sp. P5_B4 | reverse complement strand
AAGAAAATCACTCTACTGAGTGATTTTCTTTAAATAGAAGACAAAAATATTGAACATTTTAGAACAAATGGGAAGCACCACAATGAAATAGAAAATCTTTTTTAGGTGTTAGGTTCCTAGAAAGTTCATTATGTTAATTAAAAATGTATGGATTATACATATAGTTATCTTTATTTTGAAGTAAAATTATTATAAGTATTTTCAATTTAATTCAGCTAGTTTTTCAAGATATTCTCTTTCTTTAATGATGTAGCCTTGCGACTGCTTTTCAATAATATTTTTTTTACATAGTTGAGCTAGTACATGGAGCAGATGGCGATATGATACACCTAAATACTCACATACTTCAGTATGTTTTTCTTTATAAAAGTTATCATCAGCCGACAATATTAGAAAGGCAGCAAGGCGATTCTCAAGTGGATAGGCCTGATTTTGTGTATACTTTGCTGAAATTTTAGTTGCTTTCTCACTTAAAAAACTACATAAATATCTGAGAAATGTTACATCTGTTAAGAGCTTATTTTTACAGGTGTTAAT
>NZ_JBFULJ010001514.1:0-539 GCF_056400385.1 Priestia sp. P5_B4 | reverse complement strand
CGTTCCCAACCGTATGCTTCGTCTTCAACTTTAGTTTCTCCAAACTGACTTGTGCGATTCAAGATTTTTTTGCCGCCTGATTTTTTATAAAACTGAACGGCTTTCTTATTTTTCTTCATAGCCCAAATAATCATAGACGTATATTGCTGATCAGCAAATTCTTTTACTGAATGAGAAAATAGAAGATGACCAATTCCTTGGTTTTGCACTTCCTTGCAAACGTATAGCGCGTATATTTCAGCACGGGACAAATGAGGCTTACCTGCTGAAAAGCCGACAATCTTTCCTCGTTCATCGATAGCGAGCAAAATAAAATGAGAAGGCTCGGTAAGAAAAAGGGACCATTTTTCTGTACTTTGTTTATAAGATAAGCTTTTTAAATAAGCATCAGGTACTAATCCTTTGTATGTAATGCGCCAGCTGTCAACGTACAGACGGGCAACAGAAGGGATGTGAGAGGAAGTAGCTTTAATAATTTTCATTAAAAAATCTCCTTTTTTAAAATATTAAGGCATATAGTATACCTTTCAGCCTAAGAA
>NZ_JBFULJ010001513.1:0-541 GCF_056400385.1 Priestia sp. P5_B4 | reverse complement strand
GAATAATGGAGCACATTCTACAACAAAAGAAACGCAGTATAAGAAATGGAACGTTAAAAAAAGCAAAAGTTTGGAGTCGAAGTGAAGGATAAGGAGTCTTCTTTTTTCATAATGGAAAGGTAGAAGAAGGGAAGAAGTAGCAAGAAAACCAACGAATGAAGGTTTAATTATTATTAATAAGTACTCCAACATCCTTGCTTATTTGCACAATAACTATATTGAAATTCTTGATCCATTGGCAACAGGTAAAACGTGGGGGAAACACTTGTTAGCTTTTTTAAAGTCGTAAACAAGATTAAAAATCGTCCCTATTATACAGGTCATATATATGATATAAGGTTTGACGTAAYGTCTCACTTCTTTCTCCCTAAATATTCTTTCTACTCTTTGTTTTTTCGACATTTTTTATACCTTTTCTTTTTTATAATGTAAAGTACATAGAAAGCATAAGACACGAGGAGGAACGCAGATGAACATGGTAGCAGGTGTAGAAATAAGAGAAGAAAAGATGACCCTAAATGATGAAGAGATTGTTCAAGCG
>NZ_JBFULJ010001512.1:0-542 GCF_056400385.1 Priestia sp. P5_B4 | reverse complement strand
GAGTACGGCTTTCCTAATAAAAAACTAACAACGCTCCTTGATCATCATAATATTGAGAGAGAGCACGCTCACAGAGCTATGGATGACGTGAAAGGAACCATTGACTTGCTCAGACGGCAAAATCCTAGCGGAGAGCCCTATTTTTCTGAAGTATTAAAAAAAGCAATGAGCAAACCTAAAAAAACAGCGGCCTCCACTCGTTTTTAACTCAACAAAAAAAGCGCAGCTTCTGCGCTTTTTTTGTTTTTATTTGCATATTTCTTAAGTGTTGAGTTATATGTTTGAGGAGTATGTTTGGAAACAGCGAGGCTGTAAACGCACCGGAAGAAAAAGAAAAGTGCCTGCTTTCAAGCAAAAAAAGCCGCGGAGGAACAAACTGAACAGCTGGTATTTACACATATATACGAAATCAGCTGAATTTCTAATAATCTGGAAGATTTTAATTATACTTCTCTTATTTTTTGATTTTGAAGATCGTGATGCGTTTGTTCTAGTTCACTTAAATTCAATTCGTACAAATGTAAATTCAATTCGTACAAATG
>NZ_JBFULJ010001511.1:0-543 GCF_056400385.1 Priestia sp. P5_B4 | reverse complement strand
GGTGATGATGTTTGGGGTAAAGGTAGCTCATTCTCTTCCTGGAAGAACCCGATTTTATATACCTAAACGATTAGAAATAAGTCGTATTGAAGCTTGGCTACGCTCTTTCCCAGGCGTATATTCTGCAAACTATAATCAAGTAACCGGAAGTCTACTCATTTATCATTATATTAACCTTTCTTTGGATAAACTAAAGTCTTTTACCCAGAAATATAGACATACAATCAGTCAAGTAACATCTTCATGGAAAAACTTCGTCCCTGTTATAGCTTGTGGAACCGTATTTTTAATTAACTGGTACCTGCAACGTTCTTCATACTCTCCTATAGTAAAGGCAGTTTCTTATTGGATTAGCTCTCTTACTGCTATTAGTACTTCCTATGATGTAATTAAAGATGGTGTTGTTCATGTCCTAAAAGAACGCAAAGGGAATGCTAATACATTAACAGCTGCTTCTATATTCGCTTCTTTGTATATGAAGAATCCAGGATCGGCTTTAATTATCACTTTGATGTCTACTATTAGTGAGCTATTAACAGACTA
>NZ_JBFULJ010001510.1:0-545 GCF_056400385.1 Priestia sp. P5_B4 | reverse complement strand
ATCGAACGCCGTCGCATCCACCGCGCACGATGCCGTGTCCGACCACGGCAGGCCCGTCGCTTCGCGCACCAGGTTGCCGGCGGCGTCGTACTGCATCGACGTCGTGCCGGTCTCCAACTCCACGCGCTTGCACAGCCGTTGCTGCGCGTCGTAGACGTAATAGCGACCGTTCCATGCGTTATGCGTGCCGCCGCTGCGCGACATCGTGGTCGGCTTGCCGAAGATGTCGCGCGCGAAGTCGGTGCGCGCGCCTTCGGGATGCAGCAGCACCGTCGGCAAGTCATGCGACGGCGTATCCCAGGCCAGGTAACCGGTTCGCGTGGCGTGCCCGCGCGGATCGGTCGTCAGCGTGATGAAGCCTGCCAGGTAAGCATGGCGCGTGGCGAGGACCCCGAGCTCGCTGTCCTGCTCCACCCGCGTCGCGCGGCCGAGTGCGTCGTAGGTGGTGCGCGACCCCAACGTGATGTCGTCGACGCCGTGCAAGGCATGCACCGGATACGACACGAAGGTCTCGCGCCCCAGCGCATCGAAGCGCCGAACGGTCC
>NZ_JBFULJ010001509.1:0-545 GCF_056400385.1 Priestia sp. P5_B4 | reverse complement strand
TTGATCTTCTCGCGCGGCAAATCTTCGTAGTGCACATGATCGAGCAGGTGGCGGATGACGTTGAGGCGCGCGCGCCGCTTGTCGTCCGTACGCGCGACGTACCAGGGGGCCTGGCCGGTGTCCGTGGCCGTGAACATCTCGTCGCGCGCACGCGAGTAGTCGTACCAGCGGCTGAAGGATTTCATGTCCATCGGCGAAAGCTTCCAGAGCTTGCGGCCGTCCTGCGCGCGATCCTTCAGGCGCTTGGTCTGTTCTTCTTCGCTCACTTCGAGCCAATACTTGATCAACACCACGCCTGACTTGACGATCGCCATTTCCACCGCGGGCACCGTCGTCAGGAAGGCGCGCACGTGTGCTTCATCGGTGAAGCCCATCACGCGCTCCACGCCCGCGCGGTTGTACCAACTGCGATCGAAGATCACGATCTCGCCGGCCGCCGGCAAGTGCTTGATGTAGCGCTGCAGGTACATCTGGGTCTTCTCGCGTTCGGTCGGCGCGGGCAGGGCGACGACGCGGAACACGCGCGGGCTCACGCGGTCGGTGAT
>NZ_JBFULJ010001508.1:0-545 GCF_056400385.1 Priestia sp. P5_B4 | reverse complement strand
GCACGCGTGACATCATGCGCGCCACTTTCGCCAGACCGCTCCGGAGTTTCGATGAAGTCCTTCACGCTGACCCTTGCCGTCGCCGTTCTCGCACTCGCCGCGTGCAAGCCTGCCGCGCAAACGGACAAGGCCGTGCCGTCGACCGCGACTGCACCCGTGCCCGCCACGGCCGCGATGCCCGCGCACGCGTCCGTCGCACCGGCGACGGCCGAGACCGGCAGCATCGACACGTACGAACTGACGATGCCGAACGTCGACAAGGTCCTGCAGGCGCAGGTCGCGCTGGGCCAGGCGGTGAAGGCCGACCGGACGCTCGACCCGGGAATGAACATCTCCGAAGAGAACGACGCGCAGTACGTCGCGCGCATCGAAGCGACGCCGAAACTCAAGGCGGCGATCGAATCGGCCGATCTATCGGTGCACGATTACGCGTACACGATGCAGTCGCTGATGGCGACGATGATGGCCGTCGGCGCGGTGCAGGCCGGCCAGTTGAAGGAAATCCCGGAAGGCGTGAATCCGCGCAACGTCGCGTTCTTCAAGGC
>NZ_JBFULJ010001507.1:0-545 GCF_056400385.1 Priestia sp. P5_B4 | reverse complement strand
GTTTGAGAAGGGGTGCTAAACGATAGTGGCACATATTTTTTTAAAGAAGCGCTATAGCATGATTCTCCGAATCCACCGTCTTCTTGTTGAATGCTTTTGAGCCAGTTGATAGCTTTGATGATACGCGGATCAGAAGCAGAAACCCCTACAGCACGGAGTCCTGTAATAGCGGCCCACGTTCCGTAAATATAGCAAACTCCCCACCGGCCGTACCAGCTCCCGTTATCCAATTGATGATCAAACAGCCATTTTACTGCAGCTTTAATCGAAGGGTGGGATTTATTCATACCAGCAAAGTTTCCGAGACACTCAAGCACTCGACCGGTTAAATCGGCAGTAGCCGGATCCGTCGCTGCATCTTTTGCATTTTCAAGCGGCAGATAAGTAAATAAAATAGAGTCGGTATTTTTTTCAAATGCAGGAAAACCCCCGTCTTTGTTTTGYATGGACAGCAGCCAGTTAATGCCCCTTTGCCAAGACTCCAAATAATCTGTGTCGGTTTGCGCTCTTCTAGAAAGAGCTCTGATAGCAGCTCTTTCTAGAAG
>NZ_JBFULJ010001506.1:0-545 GCF_056400385.1 Priestia sp. P5_B4 | reverse complement strand
AAAGTAACGGTGGTAAAAGAAAGCGGGTCTTGGTCACAGGTTAAAACGGCAAGCGGTCAAACGGGCTGGGTAGCAAGTCAGTACCTACAAGCAAGCTCCGGTTCTTCTACGCCGACTAATGACTCTGGTTCTACGGCAACCAAGCCAGCGGTCGTTAACGCCAGTTCATTAAACGTTCGTTCTTCTGCGAGCACAAGCGCGTCCATCGTGACGAACTTACCGCGAAATGCAAAAGTAACCGTGTTAAAAGAAAGCGGATCCTGGTCCCAGATTAAAACAGCAAGCGGCAAAACAGGCTGGGTGGCAAGTCARTACTTACAAACAGGTTCTGGACAGTCTTCACAAACAGCCCAGTCGATTCAAATTACAAAAGCTTCAAATTTACGCACTCAGCCGAGTTTAAGTGCTGGAATTATCCGTGTAGCAAAAGCAGGTGAAAGATTCAAAAAAGTAAACGAAACGAATGACTGGGTGCAAATTCAGTACTCTGCCAGTCAAACAGCATGGGTATCAAAAGGGTTAACAGCTGCGGCTGATTCTACAAC
>NZ_JBFULJ010001505.1:0-546 GCF_056400385.1 Priestia sp. P5_B4 | reverse complement strand
GTTGTATCCTCTGGCGTGGTGAGGGAGATATAATATGATGACGGGACAACCACGTACTGTTTTTTGAAGAGTAGTGAATGTTTCTGTTCTTTTATTGTAAAGTAGATACTCGATTTATTTTTTAAATCATTTTCAACGTCTCGTAAAATAGAACCATCGGAAGTTGCGTCTAACAGAGCTTGAATAGATGTGTCATTAATAACTATAGTAGACTGCGAAGAGTCTAATAACTCTCTTAACACAGCTGTATCTTTCGATTCTAATGCCTCAATAAAGCGGTCAGCCGTCTTTTCTTCTGAGCCAGCGAAAAAGAAATAAAATACAAAAGTTAAAAGAAGGATAAGCGCAATACCCCCGCCAATATACCAGCTCTTTTTATGCTTAGCTGCAGCTTGGGACACGGTGAAAGAAAAGCCGCAGTTATTGCAAAATAATTGGTCTGTGCTTGCACTGGCCCCGCATTTTGGACATTGATTCATTCACACCATTCCTTTCTTTTTATTCCATTAAATGTATGGAATACGTAGGTAAAACAGACCATTAAAT
>NZ_JBFULJ010001504.1:0-546 GCF_056400385.1 Priestia sp. P5_B4 | reverse complement strand
GCGTCCACGCCGATGCCGCGCAGGCCGATCGCGTCGAAGTTCGAGAAAACCTCGGTCGTGCCCGTGTTCTGGATCGAGACCGTGCTGCCGTAGGCGAACACACCCATGGCCGCGTTCGCGCCGTGGGCCGTGAGCATGGCGCCCGTGGTGACGTCGACATGCGTCGCGCCGACGTCGGCAAGCGCGTCGACGTGGATGCCGACCGCGGTGCTGCCCTCCACGGTGATCGCACCCGCGCCGTCGACGACCACGTCGCCGTAACCGCCGACCTGGATGCCGAAGGCATAGTCCAGGGCGGCCACGTCGATCGCACCGTCGTTGGTCACCGTGGCCAGGCCACCGGCACCGACGTAGCCGGCGATGCCGATGCCGTTGCCGGCCGCGACGTCGAGCGGCTGCACCGCGGTGCCCAGCTGCGAGACCGTGATCGTGCCGCTGTTGGCGATGGTCGCGTGATCCGCGTCGAAGCCTACGCCCATTGCGGCGGCGTCGCCGGTCACGTGCACGTCGCCGCCGTTGTCGATCGACAGGTCGCCCGCGTCGGTG
>NZ_JBFULJ010001503.1:0-547 GCF_056400385.1 Priestia sp. P5_B4 | reverse complement strand
GCATCGTGCGTGGCGGCGGCACGATCAGCCTTGCAGCAGGCGACGACACGCTGACGCTGCTCGGCGATGCGGATCTGTCGCAGCTTCCGTCACCGCTCGACGGTGGCGCCGGCCTCGACACCATCGACGCGCAAGTGCAGGCGGGCAAGACCGTCGCGCTCGCGCCGACGGTGCACTTCGAAGGCCTGTCGAAGACGGGCGACGGGACCTTGGCGCTTGCGGGCGCGCAGGCGTTCGACACCGTGCAACTCGTCGGCGGCACGCTCGACGTCGCCGAAGGCGGCACGCTGGCCAGCGCCGACACCTTCGTCGGCACCRGCACGACGCTCGAAGTGCGCGGCACGTTCACCGGCACCGCGGGCGACGACCGCTTCCTGGCCGCAGGCACGGTGCGCGGCGCGCTGGATTTCGACGCYGGCAACGACACGGTCGAGTTCGCGCAGGCGACCATCGACGGCACGACCCTCGCCGGCGGCGCAGGCAACGATCGCCTGGTCTTCCGCGGCATGACGCTCGATGCGCCGATCGCCGCCACCGGGTTCGAACG
>NZ_JBFULJ010001502.1:0-549 GCF_056400385.1 Priestia sp. P5_B4 | reverse complement strand
GAACAAATAAGTAAGGTAAGATTCTAATTCGAATTGATCATCTTCAACAAAATCATCTAACGCAGACTTACTTTCCTCTCCCATCTTTAGTCCCTCCAATTTAAGTTTTTCACTTTATTTTGCATGATGACCATGATTCTTGTTTTGACCCATTTTTCTTAGAACAAAGCTTACAATTAACACCAGAATGATTGCTCCAATAATGGCTGGAATGATGGCAAAACCACCGATAACTGGTCCCCAACTTCCCAGGATCAGACCACCTAACCAAGAACCAATAAAACCAGCGATAATATTACCAATAATGCCTCCAGGAACGTCACGTCCTGTAATTAAACCGGCAAGCCAACCGATAATTCCACCTACAATTAGCATCCATAGAATTTCCATAAATCACTCTCTCCTTTTGAAATAGTTAGTTGACTTTACCCCCGACTAAAACTCATTAATCCTGTTATTTTTTTCCTCTATAAGTTTTTTCTCTTGATGTCATAAGATTATGTAGTTTTGCTTGCCCTTTATTTTTGTTCTCTTGGACAACATCAAATG
>NZ_JBFULJ010001501.1:0-550 GCF_056400385.1 Priestia sp. P5_B4 | reverse complement strand
ACCCGAAGGTAATTTAGCTGACCCAAATGGTTTAATTTTTTATAAAGGAGAATATCATTTGTTCCATCAACAGAGTGGAACTTGGGCTCACGCAATTAGTAAAGATCTTACTCATTGGAAACATATGCCTGTTGCCTTCGGACATGATAAATTGGGCCAGGCTATTTCGGGGAGTGCTGTAGTGGATTGGAATGACACAAGTGGCTTCTTTGATGGCAAATCTGGTCTTGTTGCGATTTTTACTAACACATTGGATGGCTTAGAACAGCAAAGTCTCGCTTACAGTAAAGATAATGGTAGAACTTGGACTAAATATAAAGGTAATCCAGTTCTTCCGAACAATGAAGGGAAGGATTTCCGGGATCCAAAAGTTTTCTGGCATGAAGAAACAAAACAATGGGTAATGGTTGTATCCACCAATCAAAGTGTTACCTTTTACGGGTCGAAAAACCTGAAAAAGTGGACAAGAATGAGCCGATTTGGTGACCAGGAAGGCTCACATGTAGCAGTCTGGGAATGTCCAGATTTGTTCCAGCTACCTGTTGATGAT
>NZ_JBFULJ010001500.1:0-554 GCF_056400385.1 Priestia sp. P5_B4 | reverse complement strand
TCAATGGACTTCCAAGCATAGGAGGGATATATGATGGCAAAGCGTAAAGTAGGATACAAATCAGCACTGACTAACAATAATACACCAAAAGAGAGCCTTTCAGATGCAGAATTTGCTGCTGAATATGCTGGCGGCGAGGAGCCGGCTAAAGGCGCGAATCGTAATTCCAAAAAAGGAAAGCAAGGTAAGTAACAATGAGCAAACATAAACAACAAAATAAGCACATCGCAAGCACCGAAGCGAAGCAAAAGCAATTACTGCAAGAAGAGTTCGGAGCGGAAATGGGCGATCCCAACGCAGCTAAAATATATGAATCCCTAGGAAAGACAAAGTCTGATAAAGAGCATGAAAATAAAAAAGAATGTTAAAGAAAAAAACCTCGGGTATCCGAGGTTTTAGCTTACAACTGGAAGGCCAAATGCCTCTACAGGTGCCGAATAAAGTTTTGTATCATTTGCTTTTTGATCATAATAAGCAAGAAGAACAGATGGTTGTTCATTTATTTTTCCCGTTTGTTTATAATACATATAGTCAAATGGCAGAATCTCTAAAAC
>NZ_JBFULJ010001499.1:0-554 GCF_056400385.1 Priestia sp. P5_B4 | reverse complement strand
GCGTTCATCMTGAGCCAGGATCAAACTCTCCGAAGAAATGTTTGACTTGCTCAATTTAAAAAATAAAAATTAACGTTGACGTTTGTCGCTTTGTTCAGTTTTCAAAGTTCAATATATTTGGAGCGGGTGATGAGAATCGAACTCACGACATCAGCTTGGAAGGCTGAGGTTTTACCACTAAACTACACCCGCAATATGGCGCGCCCGAGAGGAGTCGAACCCCTAACCTTTTGATCCGTAGTCAAACGCTCTATCCAATTGAGCTACGGGCGCTTCTTATGATGTTTACCACCGTTGTTTTGGCGACTTTATTATAATATCATTTCTATTTTCTTATGTCAACACTTTTTTTAAAAGTTTTTTTGGTGCGGCCGAGAGGACTTGAACCTCCACGGGGTCGCCCCCACTAGGCCCTCAACCTAGCGCGTCTGCCATTCCGCCACGACCGCTAAATACATAAAATGAATAAGATGCGGGTGAAGGGACTTGAACCCCCACGTCGTAAAGACACTAGATCCTAAGTCTAGCGCGTCTGCCAATTCCGCCACACCCGC
>NZ_JBFULJ010001498.1:0-555 GCF_056400385.1 Priestia sp. P5_B4 | reverse complement strand
ATATCATGTTTGCGCACACGGCCAAGAGGATCAGTAGTTGGCACTTGATCTAGCTTAATCCCGCGTTCTCTTGCTGCTTTGCGAGCTGCAGGAGAAGCAATTAGCCATTGTTTTTGATTTCCTTGCTGAGGCGCTTCAGCTGCTGGCGCTACTTCTTCAACAGTTTTTTGCTGAGCTGGAGCCGCTTCTTGCTTTGGTGCTTCCTCTGCTGGTTTTTCTTCAGCTTTTGGTGCTGCTGGTGCTGAAGCTCCTTCTTTCGCTTCAAGACGTGCAATTGTTTCACCAACTTGCACTGTGTCGCCTTCGCCAGCAAGAAGTTCCGTTAACACACCAGAGTCTTCAGCTGTAATTTCAACGTTAACTTTATCTGTTTCAAGTTCAACGATATAATCGCCTTTTTCAACGAAATCTCCTACTTGTTTTAGCCACTGTGCAACTGTTCCTTCAGAAATTGATTCTGCTAATTCCGGTACTTTAATCTCTCCCATGGTTCATTCCCCTTCCTTATCGTGTAACAACGTCGTTAGCAATTTCATTTTTAGTTAATGCATTAAC
>NZ_JBFULJ010001497.1:0-558 GCF_056400385.1 Priestia sp. P5_B4 | reverse complement strand
CGTCTAGGCGTATTCTGGAGAATTGTGTTCCCGTTATTAAAACCAATTACAGTAACCGTAGTTATCTTAAACAGCCTATGGATTTGGAATGACTTCTTACTTCCGTCTCTTGTTCTTCAAGATCCTGAGCTAAGAACGATTCCGCTTGCGACATTCTTCTTCTTTGGTCAGTATACAAAGCAGTGGGATTTAGCACTAGCAGCACTTGTAATCAGTATTATCCCGCTATTAATCTTCTTCTTTGCAATGCAAAAACACATTGTTAAAGGAATTACAAGCGGTTCAATTAAATAATAGAAACGGCAACAGGGCTGATTTTGATGCTGAGGCGTCAAAATCAGCAGCAAATAGGGAGGAACGGAAAATGGCATTTAAAATGAAAAAATGGCCTTTAGCAGCAGGTGTTTTATCGGCTACGCTTTTATTTTCAACCGCGTGTTCAAACGAAAGCGCATCAGGTAATAAAAAAAGCGGCGGAGATCAAGTAGTAGTAGATGTATTTCAAGGAAAAGTAGAAATCGCTGATCAGCTAAAAGCTCTAACTGATCAATACACAAA
>NZ_JBFULJ010001496.1:0-558 GCF_056400385.1 Priestia sp. P5_B4 | reverse complement strand
TTGAATATATTCTTCTTTTAAACGTTCTAATTCCCTCACGAACAGAGATCCAGTGTAGTACCCGGAGTTTTTCACCAATACATATCTCCTTTGTGTGCAATTACTATATTCAGTTCCCTTTTATTTGGATTAACAACCAATAAAAGTAAATCCCCTTAAAAAATAATCCCTTGCCAATATAGGCAAAGGATTTTCAAMTTTATYGRAATAGGGGGAATACGTTATTAKTCTGGMCAGATTTGTAGATTCATATACATATAWCTTTAAAAATAAATGTTGTAATTGACTTCTCCGTCAGAAAACAACCTTAATTTCGTTTTATCATCCATTAAGTAAATGCTAAAGTACTTTATGTATTATTAAAGTTTCACTATTTACAGTTAGTAGCGACAAATAAAGCGTTTTTCTACAAGATAGGTAAATAATAACACTATTTTTTATAAAGTATTATATCATTTACTTTTATAAATAATGTAACAATAAATTTTATCTATATTTAAAAATAAAAAGCATTAATAATTTATTTAATAAGTTATTTTAATTTAATAAGTTATTTTA
>NZ_JBFULJ010001495.1:0-558 GCF_056400385.1 Priestia sp. P5_B4 | reverse complement strand
TCTCTTTTTACTTCTAGCAGCCATGCCATATGGTTGATGCCTGCGATTTTCTCTTGTATTCCTTCATGATTCATTCCGAGAGAATCAAACAAATCTTTTGTACATACTTGAACACTGTGACAAAGGCCTACCGTCTTTACATTGGTATAGCGCAGCATTGCACCCGTTAGTGTTGCCATTGGATTGGTGTAATTTAAAAACAGCGCATCTGGACATACTTCTTCAATATCTTTTGCAAAATCAAACAGGACCGGAATCGTGCGCAGTGATCTGAAGATTCCTCCAATTCCTACTGTATCTCCAATCGTCTGACGCAAGCCGTATTTTTTAGGAATTTCAAAATCAATGACGGTGCTTGGTTTGTAACCGCCTACTTGAATGGCGTYAATCACATACTTCGCTCCTGTTAAAGCTTCTCTGCGGTTCAAATAGGCTTTAACCGTAATATTCACTTTATAGTTTTCTTTTAGATTGTTTAGCATATTTTCCGAATCTCTTAAACGCTCAGCATCTATATCGTATAGCGCAAATTCAAAGCCAGCTAAAGCAGGCACAAAC
>NZ_JBFULJ010001494.1:0-559 GCF_056400385.1 Priestia sp. P5_B4 | reverse complement strand
CTATAGATACTACATGTTTTTAGTCTTGTTCTTCATCCTATAAAGAAACAATAATAGGTGAATGACAATCTTTGTATACTTTGTATTCACCCTTATAATATACTATTGTTACTTTCATTCCTCTGTTTTGCATGTCATCTTCCTCCTATTATCGATAGGTAAGTCTTTGAAGTTATCTCTAACTTTTCCCCCGATCCGCACGGTACGTGCCACTTTCACGGCATACCGCGGTCCACCTATACTGTAGTTTTCCTTCCATCTAATAATGATAAATTCTAAGCAAATAACGCTAGTTGTTCATAATTTAATTCCACTTCAACTTGTGATTAAATACAGATTTCCTCGTTTTTGACTAGCTTTCGTAATTTGTTAAGTCTGTCTAACTGTTCCTCATTGAGTTTTAGTTCATTGAGTAGTTGGTTTATGGTTTCTTTTTTTGTTGTGTGTATTAGTCTATGGACACTTGGTTTGATGATGGTAAGGTTTTTGTAGCTGTCATCCTTTGTTTCACTCCATAATTGCTTATGGTGACAATGCATTTCCCAGGGCAAGAGTTTCT
>NZ_JBFULJ010001493.1:0-559 GCF_056400385.1 Priestia sp. P5_B4 | reverse complement strand
TTTTTTGAAAAAAATAAGACAGAAGCAAGCGATCTTTTTTATTTTTTTCGCACGTTCATGGTCAAAAAGATCATTTGTTTTTACTTAAAATACAAGTGATTTACGCATGCTTTTTTATCATTTATGAATCAATTTTATTCTATAAACGATGACTGTTCTAAAAGAGTGCAGGTTCACAGGCCATTAACATTTATCTTTTTCATGTCCAGATTAAGTTCACATGAGTTAGAAAAAGATCTTGTGAAAAAGAAAATAAAAAAATATGGAAAAGCTGATACAGAATCAAAAATTGCGATAAAAAAAGATGCAATGCAATCCAGTGATGAAAGTATTCAGTTCTATGAAGATGAACAAAAAAGYTTGCAAGAAAAGCTCCRAAAAYTGAATGAAAAGCAACAAGATTTAGCCATGAAGTGAAAAAAGAGGTGTCGCCACTGACTCGCCAACTGGTCGCCAGAAAGTCGCCAGACACCGTTTTKGAGTCGCCAGAGAGTCGCCACTTTGGGCTTTTTGATGTACCCACGGTTTTGCTAGGCTTTGCCTAGCCCCACACCTATGG
>NZ_JBFULJ010001492.1:0-561 GCF_056400385.1 Priestia sp. P5_B4 | reverse complement strand
CATCCATACAGTCCCTACAAATGTACCCAGGTAACTATACCAAAAGGTTTGTGCAGTTGATGTATTAACGGGCAGATAGCGTGAATAGTCTGCTACGTATGGTGCATATGCTAATTKCCATGTTGCTACAATGCTGATAGCGAGTAAAAATACAGGTAAATCCAAACCACTTAATGAAAAACTTCCTGTCGGAAGTGGTAACTGAAATATAATAATTGTTGCTGCTAGATACACAACAAATGAAGACCATGATAATACTTTCTGCATTTTATGAATTAAATCATGGCCAAAAATTGCAACAATAAAACAAAGAATATTTAAGATTATTATAGCCCAGCTTTGATTAATGGGTATTAAACTGTTTAATGTTTGTGCTGCAAGCACACTGCTACTTGCGAAAAAACCTAAATACACAAACATTACAAGAAATAGCGGGAAAATAGCTCCGATTACTCCAAACTGTGCTCGACTTTGAATCATTTGAGGAATTCCAAGTTTAGGTCCCTGAGCAGAATGTGAAGCCATGAAAATAGCACCCAATAAGGTTCCAAGTATAATAGC
>NZ_JBFULJ010001491.1:0-561 GCF_056400385.1 Priestia sp. P5_B4 | reverse complement strand
TAGAGATATAAGAATTCATTATATCTTGTTTATCTCCTTTTATCAGAGGGAAGGGTATAAACATGCAATTTAAGCTTAAAAAAACAAACAATTAGGAGTGTGGAAAATGGGTTTTTTAGATAAATTATTTGATAAATCAAGTGATCAACAACAGGTTGGAAAAGATTTTTATGAAGCAATTAAAAACCGACGTTCTATTTATGCAATTGATAAAAATGTAAAAATATCAGAAGAAAAAATTGAAGAAATTATCAACTTTGCGGTGAAACATACTCCTTCAGCATTTAATTCCCAAAGCGCACGCGTAGTCGTTTTATTTGGCGAACAGCATGATAAAGTATGGGATATTACGAGAGAAACGCTTCGTAAAATTGTTCCAGCTGAAAATTTTTCAGATACGGATCAAAAAATGAACTTATTCGGAAGCGGCTATGGAACAGTTCTTTTCTTTGAAGATCAAGAAGTAGTGGAAGGGCTCCAAAAGCAGTTCGCATCTTACAGCGAAAATTTCCCGGTTTGGTCTAACCAATCATCAGGCATGCTGCAGCATGTGATTTGGAC
>NZ_JBFULJ010001490.1:0-561 GCF_056400385.1 Priestia sp. P5_B4 | reverse complement strand
GGTCGAGGACGAGCGAGGCCATGGGCGAAATTGTAACCGCTGGCCCAAGCCCGATGTTTTGCGTCATGCTGCTTCCGGCATGGCAATCACTGCACGAGACACGGCCTCATCCGCGCGCCTGGCCGACGACCTGCGTGGCGTGGGGCAATTGGCGATCGAAGGCGTGATCGGCCTCACCGACGTGGTCGAGGCGATGCACTCGGCGATCGGCCACCTGCCCGCCGTCATCGGTCGCAAGCCCCCCACGACCACGACGGGACTCACCGGGCTGGTCTACGGCACGGTGCGGGGCGTTACGCGCCTGGTGGGCACAGGCGTCGACGCCTCCCTCGCGGCGCTCGCGCCGGTGCTCGGCGGGGGCGTGCGCGCTCCGCGGCGCGAAGCGGCGATCGCAGCGCTCAACGGCGTGTTCGGGGACCACCTGCATGCCAGCGGCAACCCCCTGGCAATCCACATGCAGCTTCGCCATGCGGGCGATGCAGTCTCCCTGTCGCGCGAAAGCCTGCCCCGACGCTTCCCGCACGCCGACGGCAAGGTGATGGTGTTCCTGCACGGGTTGTG
>NZ_JBFULJ010001489.1:0-561 GCF_056400385.1 Priestia sp. P5_B4 | reverse complement strand
CATATTCTTGTACTTTTTTGACCATATCTTTGATAGCCTTTTGAATAGCTTCCTTATTCATATTTTTTACTTTACAATAAATTGTATCGCGCATTAAAATAGGTGGATCAGCCGGATTTAAGAGAATAATAGCTTTTCCGCAGTCTGCACCGCCTACTTTTTCAATAGCTTTTCTTGTGGTAACAGTAAACTCATCAATATTTGCTCGTGTTCCTGGTCCAGCGCTTAGGCTAGAAATAGTCGCTACAATTTCTCCATATGTTACATCTGCAACTTGGTTGATTGCATAAATGATAGGAATCGTCGCTTGGCCGCCGCACGTAATCATGTTTACATTTTCTGATTCAAGATTTTCTCCAAGATTAACTGGAGGACACACAAAAGGTCCTTTGGCAGCGGGAGTTAAGTCGATGACCATTTTTCCTAAGTCTTTTAAAATCTTTGCATGTCTAACGTGAGCCTTAGCCGATGTAGCATCAAACACAATTTCCGCCAGGTCTGGATTTTCAGCAAGGGCTTTTATTCCATTGCTGTATGTTTGATACCCTGCTTCTCTCGCTC
>NZ_JBFULJ010001488.1:0-564 GCF_056400385.1 Priestia sp. P5_B4 | reverse complement strand
CTCACTTCCTTTTTGAGTGTAAATAACCGTACCCATTTTTTTCTATTACTTTATAAACGTTTTTTAATGAAAAAAGTTTCAACTTTTTTTGTTTTTTATAAAAAAGCTTTAAATTGAATCATTTCTTTCATCTAGGGGGTTGCCTAATTACTCACTTATTCAATAATCTTATTTTAAACGTTCCCTACTTAATTAAGAAACTAAACCAGATAATAGCAATGCTTACCTGCTTTATCCAAATCATCCCTTGTGAACAAAAACAAACCGCAGCGTTAAAACGCGATGCGGTTTGTTTTTTTAAGCTAAATAAGCTTCTTTTATTTTTTCATTATGAATTAATTCCGATCCTTTCCCTTGCAGAATAATTTCTCCCGTTTGAATCACATAGCCTCGGTGTGCGATTTGCAGTGCTTGATAAGCGTTTTGTTCAACGAGTAAAATGGTCATTCCGCTTTTATTTAATTCCATAATGATTTCAAATATTTGTTCTACAATGATAGGAGCAAGCCCCATAGAAGGTTCATCTAGCATAAGCATAGAAGGGTTCATCATAAGCGTTCGCCC
>NZ_JBFULJ010001487.1:0-564 GCF_056400385.1 Priestia sp. P5_B4 | reverse complement strand
CTTCTTCTTCAGTCAGCTCTGGCATTTGAAATCGTAAAATATGCAGGAGCCCTGTACTTAATGTACTTAGGAATCTCTGCTTTTCTTTCTAAAAAAACCGATACAGTTTCTCCTATAAAAGAGGAGAAGTCAAAAGAAACATCCGCTTTTCGTCAAGGTCTTGTCTCAAACGTCCTTAATCCAAAAGTGGCGGTGTTTTTCTTAACTTTTTTACCTCAATTTGTTCAAAGTCATCAAAACGTAACGCTTCAATTACTTCTGATGGGAATAACCTATACGATCCTTGCTATCACGTGGTTTTTCGTATTCGTCTTTTTTATTAACTATTTACGAAAATGGCTCACAACACCTAGCGTTCAGCGCTTTATGGATAAAGCAACGGGCGTCGTGTTAATTGGGTTTGGATTAAAGCTTGCTTTTGAAAAACATAAATAACAAAAGTATGTTAGTTGAAGAAAGTTCCAAACGAGTTTGATTCTTGATGGAGAATTAAACTCATTTGGATTTTTTTATTGTGATAGTGAACGTAGGTCTAATCAGGTGCTTCTAGCTATTGATTGGAGG
>NZ_JBFULJ010001486.1:0-565 GCF_056400385.1 Priestia sp. P5_B4 | reverse complement strand
GGTTTGCGTGTAGGCCGTAGCGACCGTGGCGTTGAAGCCGGCGGTCGTGGCGATCGCGATCGTCGGGTTGCCGACCGTCACCGTGACCGTCGCCGGCGGGGACGTGCCGCCGCTGTTGGTCGCGGTGTAGGTGAAGCTGTCGGTGCCCGCGAAGCCGGCGTTCGGCTGGTAGTTGATCGTCACGCCGGTCGCCGTTGCGGTGCCGTTCGACGCACCGGTCGCGACGGCAACGTTCGTCGGCGCGCCGCCGGTGATGTCGAGCGTCACGGCGGCGGCGGCGGAATCGTACGCCGCGGCGTGCGTGCTTGCATTCGCGACGGGCGTGACGTCGGTGATGCCGATCGAATACGCGCGCGGCGCCGAGGAATACGGGCCGCTGCCGCCGCTGCCGTCGGTCGCGACGATGGTGAAGTTGAACGTCCCCATCGCGGTCGGCGTCCCGGTGATCGCGCCGGTCGATGCATTGAGCGTCAAACCGTTCGGCAATGCGCCGCTCGCGACCGCATACGAATACGGCGCGGTGCCGCCCGACGCGGCGTTGAGCGCTGCGTTGTAAGCCTGCGAC
>NZ_JBFULJ010001485.1:0-565 GCF_056400385.1 Priestia sp. P5_B4 | reverse complement strand
ACCTAGAGGTTTCTACAGGTCAATTTGCTAAATTAGTACATGTACCATGTATTAAATAAGTTGTTCGGATAAAAAGAAGGCTTGAGCCGTATGACGGGAAATCTGTCACGTACGGTTCTTAGGGGGGCGGGCGCTCGTGAGAGTGCCTGCCTACCCGACTTAACTAAAAATGAGCATCGTATTTCAAATAAGAAATAGAGAAGTTTTTAAAATTTTGGTTTGTTTTAAGTATTAATTTTTCACACTTAGGCTTGCATTATCATAATATGTACCTACTAAACTGAAGAAAAGGGTGGGATAGCAATGCCAGGGTTTATTAGCATTGGAACTGCGAGAATTAATAGTACTTCTAGTAATGGGTCTACGAATTTTGGTGAAGTAATTCATAATGGTCACACAGCACATACTAAGTCAACTGGAATAAATAGAACATATGGTGACATTTCTTTTTCTTCAGCTAGGATGAAAAATACTCATATGGATTCAGATATTAGTGATCAAACAGCTATTGCAAATCTTGATGGAATAAATGGAACCCAACAGTAATGATGGTGGAGATAAAACC
>NZ_JBFULJ010001484.1:0-566 GCF_056400385.1 Priestia sp. P5_B4 | reverse complement strand
CTTCAATATGCTGTTGTTTAACAGTAAGAGAATCATCTTTCTTTTCAAGTAACGCTTCACGTTTATCAAGTGATTCGTCTTTACGATCAAGATTTTCCTCTTTTTGCATTAATCGATTTTCTTGTTTTTGAAGTTCTGCTCGACGATCACGAATATCTTGTTCTGCCTCTGTACGAAGCTGATGGATTTCATCCTTCGCTTCTAGTAAAGCTTCTTTTTTCAAAGCTTCCGCCTCGCGGGTTCCTTCATCGATAATTTGTTCTGCACTAGACTTTGCTCCCGCAATTTTAGCTTCAGCAATCGATTTACAAACAAAAAAGCCAACAACTGCACCGACGATTAGGCCAAGCAAAGCGAAGATGATTGTATTAGTATCCATCATTTCACCTCCCCTTGCTATAAACTTGTAAGTTTTAAATTTCATGTCGGCATGTACATCGTATTCACCTTTCAATATACACACAAAGGCTTTTAAACGCTAAAATGTTTTAAAAAGGGAAAATATACATCTTAATTGTAAATCTGTGCATTTTTATTGTCAAGCCTGCCTCTACAGTATATATTGA
>NZ_JBFULJ010001483.1:0-566 GCF_056400385.1 Priestia sp. P5_B4 | reverse complement strand
GCATTCAACAAATTGACGGTGTTGCTTTGAAGCCAAGCTCTCATCAATATTTTCATCCGCATAGTGCTTTTGTGTTTCATTAATAATTTCTTCAATTTTCATATATGTAGGTGGGCAAACGACCACACGTTTTAATGTATCATACTCATTTTTACACCCATAACTATTCGTCATTTTAGCTGGCTGTTTCATTTGCATCTTTTTAATCCCCCTTCGTGCATTTATGTACAGTGTTCCCTAAATTACCCGAAACATAAACACGATTTTGCTGAGGAAGCACCCCTGCGCATCTATCTAAAAAGCTTTTTCAGGCAAGAAAAACAAAAAAACACAATACTTCTTCTAATTACAATAACTGTTAGTATAAAATAGTCTAGTAACTGTACAAAAAATTGGAGGTTAATATGAATAAAGTAGCGAACGCATTATATGCGAGCAGGAAAATTTTATTAGTACTGTGGATCATCTTAATTATCGGATTTGGCTTTTATGCGGCTAAGCTTCCTTCTGTGCTGGGAGGAAACGGATTTGAAATAAAAGGAATGTATAAAGATACCGAGCAGCTT
>NZ_JBFULJ010001482.1:0-566 GCF_056400385.1 Priestia sp. P5_B4 | reverse complement strand
TTGAAGTCCTTGCTCACACGTACTGCTTAGATCCGGAGCAACTAAAGAAAACGCTGGCTCCGTTAAAAAATCAAACTATCGTAATTGGACCAACAGACGAATGCGGAGAAAAAGAACACTATAAAAAGAAAAAACAAGGAGGCCCTGTTCACCACCAGACGCCTTCTTATACGTATCCTCCGCCTCAGAATTCTTATTATCAACCTCAAAACCCTTATCACTATCGATACTGGTAGAGACAAAAAAAACCCGCTGCCAGTGCAACGGGTTTTTTTAATGAATACATAACGTTATTAATCTGTATATGTACTATGAAAAGCGGCTTCAATATATGCAACTTGGAAATGATAATGTCCAATTAAATATTTCACAATATCCACTTGATCGATTTTGCCAGGCTTGTCGACCATCGCTTCTTTCACCATTTTTTCAAATGTACCTTGATCAAATTGTTCTTCATGAACAACAATTGTTTCAGAGTACGTTTCGCCTTGCCCTTCTGAAATGCGGTAGTAATACAATTTCTTCACCTCAATTTATCTTAAATGTATGTATACCCTTAACTA
>NZ_JBFULJ010001481.1:0-568 GCF_056400385.1 Priestia sp. P5_B4 | reverse complement strand
CTGTGAGCGTGCTCTCTCTCAATATTATGATGATCAAGGAGCGTTGTTAGTTTTTTATTAGGAAAGCCGTACTCTTTCCATTTGACAGCACGCATAGAGCAGTGCCATTTTTGGTTAAATAAAGATGGATACCGTTTTAAAAGAAAACTGCGATCGAAAGAAGCATTATGAGCGATGATAGCCGAAACGCTAGTTAACAGCGATTCCACTTTTTTATCGTCTAATGTTTTATTTTTGACCATCTCATTTGTAATTCCCGTTAAGTTTGTAATATGCGGGAAAATGGGAGTTGAAGGCATATTAAATTCTTCATATTCTTCTACAATGTCGATTATTTCTCCGGTAGAAGAATCATAAGAAACAACAGCAATTGCTAGTTCGATAATATCGCATGTTTGAGCACTTAAGCCCGTTGTTTCAACGTCTAAAACGGCTGCTAATTTCACTTGTTCAGTTGACAATTCGTCGCCCTCCCTTTCTATTTATCATTCTATTAGCTTATCATTTTTCAACAGAAAACGTTAGTAAAAAAGATGAGGGAGCACGTACATGGATTTATTTTTTATTT
>NZ_JBFULJ010001480.1:0-569 GCF_056400385.1 Priestia sp. P5_B4 | reverse complement strand
TTGCAGGAGCTAATGGAGCTAGGCAGTTGGGCTAGCTACGAGATGGTCCTGCGGTACGCGCACCTGGCGGCGGATCATCTGCGGGGCGCCGCGTGCCGGATCGATGACACGTTTTTGGCACAAACGAAAAGCCCGCAGCGAGTGCGGGCCACGTAAAACCTTGAAATCACTGGTGGCCGGGGAGGGAATCGAACCCCCGACACGGGGATTTTCAAGGCACAGTCAAAGTTGGCGAGTTCTTAATTCAATCAGCCACTTGCGGCGCTTGCCACCTATTCAAGCCGTAGTTGAGTCGTCCTCTAGGGCAGTTGAGCGAGGCCACGGATGTCCGCTATCGGCCAGAAGCGGACATCCCGTCTATTCGGCAGGGTCGAGCTGCACGCCTTCATTGGTGTTCGCACCAGTTGGCTGCGGTCAGCCCCTACCGCACTGCGGTATCGATAACGCTTTCAGCAACGATATACCGCGACGGGACTTCATTCTTTCTCCACCGATAGACCCCGTACAGATCTATGGTGACGTTGCTCGCTCTTGGCCCTGGATAGCCTTCCCAAACGAGGTTCATCATC
>NZ_JBFULJ010001479.1:0-570 GCF_056400385.1 Priestia sp. P5_B4 | reverse complement strand
CCTTCTTGTACGCTTGKTTTACGTCTCTTCCCAGCTGATAACTCTCAGCATTATTTTTGGAGTTRGAAATAGTTRTTTAATTCAGAAAATAATTATARGAATACTTATTTCGACACACTTTGACACCCCCTATGTAGTAAGATTTTATATAAATTTACATATTCAGATAAAGGCAAACTAGTTGAAAAGCTAGGACGCAAAGCTACAGATCTAAAGTCAATTGACTATGACAGCTGGGCTACCTAAAATTCTGGAGGAATTTATTTTTATGAGCAGTGAAAATGAAATAACAATGTCAAATGTAGATCAAGAATGGGTCAGTCTTATCCAAGAGGCTAAGGAAATAGGGCTATCTGTTAAAGAAGTGAAAGCATTCTTAGATAATAAACAAACCTAGTGATAATAAAAAACATTAGATAAGCAAGCTATCTAATGTTTTTTTGTTATCGTATTATCTTGAGATTTTGTTTCTAGAAACTGTTTAAAATCTTCTTTACTCACATTTGAATTCATTGCATCTTTAACTAGCTTCATCCACTCTTCTGGCAGAACTGCTATAGACTTTTTCAT
>NZ_JBFULJ010001478.1:0-570 GCF_056400385.1 Priestia sp. P5_B4 | reverse complement strand
GCTTTTAAAAACCCCTTATTTTTCGGTGGGAGAAATAAGTCAAGACAATGTGTTAATGAGCGCATGACCAAACCTTGACTTTTACAGTTAAGGTTTTTTTATGTGGTAGGGAGTGGAAAAAGTGAAAAAGGGAAAACCGCTTATGATTCAAGGAACGCACTCAGACGCTGGAAAAAGCATGATTGCTACAGCATTTTGCCGTATTTTTAAAGAAGACGGCTATCAAACTGCACCGTTTAAATCGCAAAATATGGCGCTTAATTCATACATTACAATGGATGGAAAAGAAATTGGCAGAGCGCAAGGAATTCAAGCAGAAGCGGCTGGAGTAGAAGCAACAACCAATATGAATCCTATTTTAATTAAGCCTACTCGTGATCATGAATCTCAAATAGTTGTTCACGGAAAACCGCTACGTAATATGTTTGCTTTTCAGTATCGGCAAGAATTTTTTAATGAAGGTTTGAACGTTATCACAGAAGCTTATAAAGAGCTTGCCAATCATTATGATCGAATTGTAATTGAAGGCGCTGGAAGTCCTGCCGAAGTCAATTTGAACGATCGGGAACC
>NZ_JBFULJ010001477.1:0-571 GCF_056400385.1 Priestia sp. P5_B4 | reverse complement strand
ATTCTAATCCTGGTAGGATCACCGTTGGTGATCCTACCAGGATTAGAATTATTTCACTATTAAAAAAAGGGCCTCTTCACGGGCAAGCCATTGCTTATAAGCTGGGGTTGCAGCCTTCAACTATTACTCATCACATTTCAAAACTAAGAAATGTAGGAATTATTTATCAAAGAAGACAAGGAAACATTATTTATTTTTATCTAGACCTTGAAAGACTTGAATATAACTCGAAGGCTATTTTGAGTATTGGAGAGGATTCGATGGAAAATCAAGAAAACCATTTACAGGATAAAGACAAATTATCGATTGTTAAAAACTTTATAAATAGTGATGGAACTTTAAAGATCATTCCAAGTCAAAGAAAGAAAAAGAACGTAATATTAGCCTATGTAATACGCGATTTACAGCACGGAAAAACGTATCAAGAGAAAGAACTGAATGAACATATAAAAAAATATCATGAAGATTATGCAACGATTCGCAGAGAATTAATTATGCAGCATTTTATGTATAGGCAAAATGGAGAATACGAGTTAAATCCAAAAGAGATGTGGCCCGTTATCTTTTAAAA
>NZ_JBFULJ010001476.1:0-574 GCF_056400385.1 Priestia sp. P5_B4 | reverse complement strand
ATGCACGTATTAGTTAAAGGAGGAAGACTTGTGCTAAAACGAATTTCACTGTTTATTTTCGTTAATATTTTAGTATTAATCACAATCACAACGATTACATCTTTATTAGGTGTTCAAAGCTATATGGGAAGCAGCGGTTACGGCKGCCTGCTGGCATTTAGCGTAATTGCCGGCTTCAGCGGCGCGATTATTTCTCTTATGATGTCACGCGTGATGGCAAAGTGGATGATGGGTGTTCAAGTTATTGATGAACGTTCTCCTCAAGGTGAATATGAACGATTTGTTTTAGAAGAAACGCATCGACTTGCATCTGTTGCAGGATTAAGAAAAATGCCTCAGGTCGGAATTTATCATTCAGCGGAAGTTAACGCTTTTGCAACAGGACCAAGTAAAAGACGCTCGCTTGTTGCCGTTTCAAGCGGAATGCTTGAACGAATGGACCGCGATGCGATCAGCGGCGTTATCGCTCACGAAATAGCGCATATTAAAAGCGGTGATATGGTCACAACTACGCTTCTGCAAGGAGTATTAAATACATTCGTTATTTTCTTCTCTCGTTTAGTAGCCAAAGCGG
>NZ_JBFULJ010001475.1:0-576 GCF_056400385.1 Priestia sp. P5_B4 | reverse complement strand
CATTAACACAATTGGATAATTTGATTGTACATATTTAGTAAGAGAGGAGGCACATTACATGCTAAACGAGGTACTTATGAACTTTTTTAACGCAGTAAGCAGTATCATCAACACAATCGGATAAAAAAAGCACAAAGAAAAGGGTAACTGCCATTACCACCGTCTTTATGCTYTGCTAGTTCAAAATCATATATTTTACAATAAAAAGAACTCTTTGATTAGGAGTTCTTTTTACTTATCCTMACATGTTCCCTTTTATTTGTATATATGCCTTGCCATTTCAACAGATTCATTTATATGTTGCAAGCATACACATAGGTCTGCAGCTCGTAGTGCAGTTCTTTTAAGTCTTCAGCTGCTTGAGTCAATAACTTCTTTCGCTGAGCTGTATACACATCTAGAATAGCTCTTTCTACTTTTACCTTTTCTTCATATAAAATGTCTAACTTATCTTCATTTCCTTCAAGGGAAATAGGCTTTAACATAGCAAATTGATAAATGGGTTGTCCATAATCCAATTTTGTTAAAATAGAACCTACTAATACATCCTCCGAGCATTCATATACGAAGTTTAAC
>NZ_JBFULJ010001474.1:0-579 GCF_056400385.1 Priestia sp. P5_B4 | reverse complement strand
ATTCCACCGTATGTCGGAAATCTTTTGGCCATTTCTGTTACCCCTGCAATAAWARATTTCCGACATACGGTGGAATTGTGGCTGCCCTTCCAATTGTGAGCTTACTAAGTATTATATGGTTATCAGTGCAAGGAGAAAAAAAGGAAGTAGTCAGTCAGTTTACACTAGGCGTTCTTTATGGACTGCCAGGCACTATTTTACTACTTGCTGTCGTCTATATTTGCTTAAAAAACTCTCTTCATTTGTTTATGAGTTTATCAATAGGAGTTATGTGTTGGAGCCTGTTTTTAGGCCTTCAAAAGATAGTGGTTAAACTAATTACTACATAAATTATTGGAATTTAATCCAATTTTCTGTAAAATGAAAGTCTAAGTAAAAGATAGGAGCTGAGTAGAGTTGAGTTTAGCAGAGAAAAAGTTAGGAATTGACCGAGTTGTTTTTATCGGCAGAACGTTTGAAGAGTATAGAGCTATGTTTAATTTGAATGAAAAGTATTTAAAAGGAAAAAAAGTGTTAGACTGTGCTAGCGGGGCCTGTTCTTTTACTGCTCATGCCTTGCAGCAAGGTACGGAGGTACGG
>NZ_JBFULJ010001473.1:0-579 GCF_056400385.1 Priestia sp. P5_B4 | reverse complement strand
GTTGCCCCCGTAGATGCCGCCGTGCAGCGTCAGCGTGGTCGGCGCGGTCAGGACGTAATTGCCGTTCCACGATCCGTTGTTGGAGATCGACGGCGCACCGCCGGTGAGTGTCGTGTCGTAAGCCTGCAGTGCGCCGCCGATGGCGTTGATGCGGCCACCTCCCTCGAGCACGAGTCGCGCCGCGGACGTATCGGTGCCGAGCACGCCCGGGCCGGAAAGGTTCAGGATTGCGCCATTGCGTACGGTGACGGTGCCCGGACCTGCGCCCGTCCACGCAGTACCGCTGACCTGCAGCGTGCCGGCGGCGACGTCGATCGCCCCGGTCAACGTCTTCGAACCACTGAGATCGACGGACCCCAACCCCGACTTCGTGAAACCGACCGTGCCGGCCAGCGTCGAGGCAATGACAAGCGCACCGCCGCCATCGAGCACCGGCGTGCCCGTCAGCGCGAGCGTGGTGCCCGTGAGCGTCACCGCGCCACCGAGCGGGGAGAGGTCGCCCGCGGTGATCGCCGCGCCGAGCGTGATCGTGTAGGTGCCGTTCGACGGGAAGATGGCACGGTGGTCGCCATTGATCCA
>NZ_JBFULJ010001472.1:0-580 GCF_056400385.1 Priestia sp. P5_B4 | reverse complement strand
AAGATGAAGAAATGATTGCACGAGCTCTTCAAATTGAGCTTGAACATGGAGGATACAAAGTATTCGTAGAGCATGAAGGAAAAAGCGGCCTTGAAGCTGCTTTACATAATAGCATTGATCTAGTTTTATTAGACGTTATGCTTCCAGAACTTAGCGGTATCGAAGTCCTTCGAAGAATTAGAAAAAAGAACGCCTGCCTCCCTGTTATTCTTTTGACAGCCCGTGACACTACGCTAGATAAAGTGATGGGACTAGATCATGGAGCAAATGATTACATCACCAAGCCCTTCGAAATAGAAGAAGTATTAGCTAGAGTGCGCAATAGTCTTCGCCATGGAGCTATCATTCAAGAAGTTACTGAAAAAAAAGATGTTCATTTATCAATAGAAGATTTATCTGTAAATTTAGAGACGAGAGAAGTGATAAGAAAAAACAAAACGATTATATTAACGCCGAAAGAATATGATTTGCTTGTGTATTTACTAAAAAATCAAAATATCGTACTGAGCAGAGAAAATATCCTTTTGACCGTTTGGGGCTACGATTATGAAGGAGAAACAAACGTAGTAGATGTGTATAT
>NZ_JBFULJ010001471.1:0-581 GCF_056400385.1 Priestia sp. P5_B4 | reverse complement strand
GTCGTGCTCTTCGCCAAGGCGTCGGTCGTGATCGACTACGACTCGCTCTGGTACGGATTGCGCGGCGAATCGGTGCTGCTGGGCGAGGGCGGGCTGTTCCGCATCCAGGGGCTGGTGGCGGTCGTCCATTACTACCCGAAACTCTACGAAGTCCTGCTGCTTCCCTTCGCCGGGCTGGACAGCACCTCGCTGGTGTTCGGCGTGGGCATCCTCTCGTCGCTGCTCGTCGCGGCGACGGTGGTCGCGATCGTCGGCGCGCTCGGCGTTCGCGGGCCGCTGCGTTTGTTGGCGGGCGTGCTCGCGATGACCGTGCCCGCGCTCGCGAACATGGCGGTCTCCGCGAAAGGCGATGCGTTCTCCGCATGGTTGATGTTCGTCGGCGTGTACGCGCTGTTGCGCCTGCGCAACTCCGGCGCGCCGCGCTGGTTCTGGGTGGGGCTCGCCACGGCGGGCCTGTCGTTGCTATGCCGTCTTTCCAACATGCCCTATGCGGCGCTGCTGGTTCTGATGCTCGCGGGCGCGCTCATGCCCGCCGGGCAGTGGCGCAATGCATGGCGCGACCGGGGCGCGAGGGTGTTCGC
>NZ_JBFULJ010001470.1:0-581 GCF_056400385.1 Priestia sp. P5_B4 | reverse complement strand
ACATTTACGTTACCCCACATGAAATCATTATTATCGCTGACTTGCCCGGCTATCTAAAAGAAAATTTGCACGTGTCTGTTTCAGGCAGCCGGCTTTTGTTAAAAGGCTCACCGCACCCTCTCATCACAGGACAGCCGGTTGTACAAGAACGACCTTCTGGAGACTTTAACCGAATTATTGAATTGCCAGAGCCTACGGATGCGCATCATCTGCGTGCGAAATTTGAAAATGGACTGCTTATTCTTTCTTATCACAGGCAGTTTTTCCAAGAAGAACGTATTCACATTGAATAAGGCTTAGTAGTTTTATGAATGAAATTCAATAGTTCACATAAGCATTTATAAACGCAAAGAATTTAACGTGAATTTCCAAACTGGACCAATATATATTTATCTAACTGTTATTACATCGGAAATAAGCCCAAGATGAGGAGAAGCGAAATGTCTATGAAAGGATTTTTCAACCCCAAACAGACTAACCAACAGCTTCATACTGAGCTAGCGGACTTCAAACATCAAATCAAGCGCATTAACACGCTTGAAGTTCACATGAACCGTTTTTTAAAACTCGAACCGCAAATT
>NZ_JBFULJ010001469.1:0-581 GCF_056400385.1 Priestia sp. P5_B4 | reverse complement strand
GATTAAGTTATACCCCACACATTGAAGAGCTTGTTGAATATTTTTCACGACTTTTAACTGTAAGTTTTTCAAATCATGATTTTTAATTTGCTCTTTCGCAAATGTGGGCGTTACACCTGTTATAACTGCTTGAGCACCCATGAGCTGAAGTGCTGTAATCATTTTTAAGAAGAAATTCGGAAACTCTTTTTCTCTCAGAAGCAGCTTCGATAAATCAATGATAAAGTAATCTATTTCATTATGAGCTGCATCGTGAAGCACATCTGTCATAATCTGATCCGCACGCTCTTTATCAATAATACCTTGAAGAGAAAGAATCGAAACACCTTCTGTAATCGGAATGATTGGGACACTTAAAAACCCCATCTGATATCGTGTTTCATCCAGATCGATCATATGAGATAAGATACCTGCCATTGATTGTAAAAAAGCAATATCTTCTCCTGAAAATTCTTTTTCTTCCTTGTCCATTACACAGAGTGTTCCAAATACATTTCCTTTTAAATCTTTTAATGTAACACCTAAAAAACCTTTTACCTGCAATTGATCCGTTACTTCTAGCTGTCTGGTAACGGCATCCT
>NZ_JBFULJ010001468.1:0-581 GCF_056400385.1 Priestia sp. P5_B4 | reverse complement strand
CATGTACCCCCATCATTTCCTGCTTAGCTTTACTTGTTAAACCAAGCTTTACACCTACTCGTTTTACACCATCTTGTACTTTTCGTTGGATCAATTGTCTTTGCAAGCTGTAAGCGTCATCAATTGTCAAATCAGGGTAGCGTTCCGTCACTCTTGTTACTTCATACCCTTCTCTTTCTGCAGATAAAAGATAGTCAACGATTTCTAAATTTCCGCTTTTCGTTAAAGGCATCATCACATTTCCACCTTTCTTTGAGCTAACTCAGCAGCCACGTCTAGAATCATATCTTCTTGACCGCCGACTGCTTTTCTTTTACCAAGTTCAAGTAAAATATCACGTGAATCCAAATTAAAACGCTTTGCAGCACGCTCTGCATGAAGTAAGAAACTGGAATACACGCCTGCATAACCCATTGCGAGGCTGCCTTTTCGAATCTCTTGAGAGCCTGGCAGGATAGGTCCTACTACTTCTTCAGCCAGATCCATTATTTTATACAAATCAATACCTACATCTATTCCTAAACGGTTTAATACAGCTATCAATGCTTCAGTTTGAGTGTTACCTGCTCCGGCTCCTAAAC
>NZ_JBFULJ010001467.1:0-582 GCF_056400385.1 Priestia sp. P5_B4 | reverse complement strand
GCTATGCATTATACTCGAAGTGATTGGTCAAGGTCTCAATTGGAAGGAATGCAAACTACTTTTGAGAAAATGGGCATTGAGGTAGTAGCTGTGACAAATGCAGAATTTAAATGGAAAAAGCAAGTAGCTGACATTGAAAGCATTTTAGCCAAAAACCCGGATATCCTGGTGAGCATTCCAGTTGATCCAGAATTGACTGCAAACGTATATCAAAAAGCGGCCCAAGCTGGTGTGAAGCTGGTGTTTATGGACAATACACCGAATGGTTTGCAGCATGGGAAGGATTATGTAAGTATTGTTTCTGCTGACAATTATGGAAATGGCATTGAATCGGCTAATATCATGGCTGAGAAATTAGATAGAAAGGGTAAGGTCGGGGTTATTTACCATGATGCTGATTTTTTTGCAACCAAACAAAGAACGGAAGCATTTGAAAAAACTATAAAGGAAAAGTATCCTAACATTCAAATTGTCGATCGCAGGGGAATTACTGATTCGAATGATGGAGAAAAAGTGGCATCCGCTATGATTGCTGAACATCAGGATTTAAATGGTATTTTTGTTGTATGGGATGTACCGGCT
>NZ_JBFULJ010001466.1:0-585 GCF_056400385.1 Priestia sp. P5_B4 | reverse complement strand
TCACAGATACCTTTCATAAAGAGGGTATATCTGAAATGGTGAACGATATACAAATAGAAATTGAAAGTAAAGAACAATATTTAAAAAGTGACCTTGATAGCGGTGGAAAACATCGATTCTTTTGGCTCGGAATAGATACGTGCACTAATAAGATTATTGGCTGTATTGAATATGGTCCTGCTAGTGAATTAATTACGGCGTGTACAAAAGGAGAGCTGCAAGGATGGATTGAAATCGGCACAGTTTTTGTTCATCCAAAGTACCAAAGAAAAGGTGTAGGGACACTACTTTTACATACTATGCTGCTTACACTTCAAAGCAGAGAAATTAAAAAAATTTGTTTGGACAGCGGATACAAAAATGCTCAGGAAGTATGGAAAAACATATTTGGAATCCCTGATTATTTAGTAAAAGATTACTGGAGCAAGGGGTATCACCACATGGTTTGGAAAATATCAGCAGAAAGTACGCCGATAGTATTTAAGCTCAGCTATAACGAAGAATAAGATGTCTCCTGAAAAATAGCCGGTACGTTTCTACCGGCTATTTTCTCCTGTTAAGCTGTTTACATATGTTCAATTATAT
>NZ_JBFULJ010001465.1:0-587 GCF_056400385.1 Priestia sp. P5_B4 | reverse complement strand
AATCATCCTCGTGCTCTTGGATTTATTAAAACTCATAGCCAAGGAGCTTTTTTAACGGAAGAGAGCCGCTTCGCATATCAAAAGCTGGTGGAATTTGTTTGCACGTTCTTCAGAGAAGGACAAAAGCAAGGTGTGATTAGAAATCTTCCTGAAAATGCGCTAATTGCTATTTTATTTGGAAGTTTCATGGAAGTATATGAAATGATTGAAAATGACTACTTATCTTTAACTGATGAACTTCTTACTGGTGTAGAAGAGAGTCTGTGGGCAGCACTTAGCAGACAATCATGAAACTTAACAAGTGAAAGAGGGATAACATGACAATTAAAGAAATGCCTCAGCCAAAAACGTTTGGAGAGCTTAAAAATTTACCGTTATTAAACACAGATAAACCGGTTCAAGCTTTGATGAAAATTGCGGATGAATTAGGAGAAATCTTTAAATTCGAGGCGCCTGGCCGTGTAACGCGTTACTTATCAAGTCAGCGTCTAATTAAAGAAGCATGCGATGAATCACGTTTTGATAAAAACTTAAGTCAAGCGCTTAAATTTGTACGTGATTTTGCAGGAGACGGGTTATTTACAAGC
>NZ_JBFULJ010001464.1:0-587 GCF_056400385.1 Priestia sp. P5_B4 | reverse complement strand
AGGAGGCAACAATTATGGAACAAGGTAAAGTAAAATGGTTTAACGCAGAAAAAGGTTTTGGATTCATCGAACGCGAAAACGGAGACGATGTATTTGTACATTTCTCAGCAATCCAAAGCGAAGGCTTCAAATCTTTAGACGAAGGTCAAGCAGTTACATTTGACGTAGAACAAGGTCAACGCGGCCCTCAAGCTTCTAACGTTCAAAAAGCGTAATCCATCATAAATATAAAAAGACAGACTCCTTGGAGTCTGTCTTTTTCATTTCCTTGAAAATGTCATAATAAAACCCTATCCACTGAGGAATAGGGCTTATTAATACAAAAATAGTAATCGGTAATACAAATGGTAAATTCAGTATAGCATAGTATAGACAAAATCCAAACTATAAATCAATATTTATTCATGTTTCATTAATTCTTCTTCAAAGAAAAACGTACTTGGATATTTATCCACTGTATAAGAATATCTTTTCATGTTTTTCACATAATGGCTTTTTAAGATGATCACTCTTTCATTAGATGCTTTTATATTTACAATTTCTCCATTGGAAAATAAGCTTATACTCATATCCCTCATCCTCTCTCC
>NZ_JBFULJ010001463.1:0-588 GCF_056400385.1 Priestia sp. P5_B4 | reverse complement strand
CGTACCGATTAAGCTGCATACTAGTCTTCTGAAATATTCATGCCTTGTATATGAAAGAAAACTTCGGGAATCCGTTAACATACCAATGAAACGACTAAACAACCCAATATTTGATAACGCTTTCATTTGTTCTAACATACCTTCTCTTTGATCATTAAACCACCAAGCCGTGCCGAGCTRCAGTTTGCCAGGGATGCCGTCTCCTTGAAAGCTTCCAATTATACTTGCTAATACATAATTATCTTTTGGATTTAACGAATATAAAATCGTCTTTGGCAAACTATTTTGTACGTCCATTTGATCGAGAAGCTGTACGAGAGGCTCTGCCACTTGTCCATCATACATCGAGTCATACCCTGTATCCGGCCCTAACTGGTGAAACATTTTTGTGTTATTGTTTCTAAGAGCATGAAGGTGAAATTGCATTGCCCAACCTAGCTCATTATACAGCTTCCCTAAAAAGATTAACGTATATGACTTGTATTTACTTTCTTCTTCAGTACTTACACCTTCACCTTTTAAGGCTTTTAAGAAAATCTCTGAAACTTCTTCTTTTGAAGTCTTCGTATATACCATTTTGTTTAGTGC
>NZ_JBFULJ010001462.1:0-588 GCF_056400385.1 Priestia sp. P5_B4 | reverse complement strand
GCTTAATAACAAAGAAATGATCCAATCCTTTTTATCTGTCATTTTTAAAAGTATATTTAAGGTTGAACTAATCGCAAGCAGAAAAAGAAAAACGAATAAAGTCATAATAAATTCCATTTCCTCATCTCCTTTTTCCTTATAATTACATTTTATCACATTAGAAAGATAGAAAAGTGAATGAATACAATATTCATTGCTAGTTTACATAAACACTGCTATAGGAACCAAGCACTTCAACAAGCCTTTGTAATAGAAGAGCTTATTGAAGTGTTAAATTTATTGTTTATACATCTTTCTATACATCGTTGATTTATCAACGTTTCGAACTTTTGCGAATTGATACGTAATGTATAAAAAGATGCATTTATATAATCCATAAGTTTTAAATGTTAATACAACATAATTTCTACTCGATTAGACACTAAAGCTAATTTTTATTAGGTAGCAGCATGTAGCTAAAATATTCTTGAAAAACACCCGTTCCTTTGAGGCTATTCTTAACAGTGGTAGAATGCTTTTCTACTGCGTTACTATAAGCCAGATTTCTGTATGGAGTTCGTCCGGAAAGGTAAATAAGTTCTATAAATG
>NZ_JBFULJ010001461.1:0-589 GCF_056400385.1 Priestia sp. P5_B4 | reverse complement strand
CATGAGTATAGGTATCTTTTTTTTGCTGAATGGTTTGTAAAAGCTCTAAGATTTCTACCATGCAGTTCTTTCCGTAAAGGGCAGAAGAAATTCCGTACATCTGTGCTTCGCGATGAAAAGGTTCAAAGCATTCAAAGGCTTTTTTCGCTTTCTTTGCATCAGGCGCGTGGTTGTTTTCTAAGTACTCAATAATAGCTTCCATCGATTCCCACAGGCTGTATACATCTAAGCCGTAAAAACCTACTTTTGGCTGATGTGCTGGCAAGTTGTTGTTATAATCACGAAGCCATTCAATCAAATCTTTTATTTCTTGATTGGCCCACATCCATGAAGGCCAGCGGCTAAAAGATCTTAAGACATCTTCGGCATTCGCGTATTGAGTTGTATATCCTTTAATATAGCGATTAACTTCAAAACACGAAGGCCAGTCTCCTTCCACTGCTATAAAGGAAAAATCATGATGCTGAATTAATTCTTTCGTAATAGCTGCTCGAATTTCGTAAAATTCAGATGTGCCGTGAGAGGCTTCTCCGAGAAGTACGTATTGAGCGCGGCTTGCTGTGTTAATAAGCGGCAGTAAGTCATCGAC
>NZ_JBFULJ010001460.1:0-589 GCF_056400385.1 Priestia sp. P5_B4 | reverse complement strand
CTTGAGTTGCCACCAACAGCTCATTATGATCTGAAAAAGTAAAAACTCCTCGATCAAATAATTTA
Organism: Priestia sp. P5_B4; assembly: GCF_056400385.1. NCBI lineage: Bacteria > Bacillati > Bacillota > Bacilli > Caryophanales > Bacillaceae > Priestia > Priestia sp. P5_B4. The sequence goes on along the minus strand of NZ_JBFULJ010001460.1, from coordinate 524 downwards.
TGATGCATCGAACATAAAGCGATGCCGTTACTTTCAATATCTTGCCCTCCCGCTTGATGCCACTTAATATGAGCGGCCTCTACACCTACTAAATTATGTCCAAGACGAACGTTAAACCCACAAACAGCACAGCTATATCCGTAAGCTTGAAGAATTTTCTCTCGAAACTTTGGATCTCTTCTTCTCTTTAACTGTGTTTCAAAATCCAACCCTACCGCTCTTAATATATCTTCATGGATCGTATCCGGAAAATGCTCATTTAATAAAAATTGCGCTGCATCTTGAAGCAGCGTAGGATCATTTGCAAAAAGATTATAAACATCCGATGTAAAACCGCCCATTATATTTGTGCTCAGCAAATATTTATCGGTAAAGCTACGCTTATCCACTTCTTCGCTTAGCTCCCATATTCCATCTCCTGTCAAACGAACAAAAGGATGCTCGGGATGGTAGGAACTCCGAGAAGGTCCAAACTCCATAAGCAGCTCTTTTAAAGGGATTTTCACCTCGCTATACGGCAGGTG
>NZ_JBFULJ010001459.1:0-589 GCF_056400385.1 Priestia sp. P5_B4 | reverse complement strand
TTTTGAATGCTGCCTAATAATCCTGCACTTTCTTTACAGTATATCAGTCATCATTATCTATAATAAAATCAAATAAAAAACAAGCAGATCCTACTTCTCTTTCATTTAATTAAATTATGTATTTTACGTTGTTCTACTGAATATTGGTTTCAAACACAAACACAGAAACAGCGATATCTTCTTCTACTTTGATATCAGAAAATAAGTACTCCAGCTTAGCTCCTAACAAGTCTTCAAGCCCCTCTGGAGGAGATGAAGCGTAAAGGTTTTGAATAAGCTTTGTTCTTGCCATATGTACCGTCTCTTTACCTTCGGTTGTTCTCGCGATAAATTGTTCAGCTGGCGTTAAGTTGCCGTACAAAGTTGAAATAGCCATATTTTGAACAAATACAGTATGAATTCGTGCTGGACCTTTTCCAAAAAGTTTTTTGCGCAGCTTTCGGATAATATCATTAAAATCATGTATTTTCTTAGACACTGGTGTATGCCTCCGCTTATCTCGAGTATGTCTCCCTTGCTCATTCAAGTTTTCAACTAAGAATAAGTTAAATTATACATGACGACGTTTACATTGTATACAATGTATCTG
>NZ_JBFULJ010001458.1:0-589 GCF_056400385.1 Priestia sp. P5_B4 | reverse complement strand
CGAAAAGCCCTCAATTTATAACTCTCTTTCCTATTACAAACAGTCTTTTTATGTATGTCAGGACTCCTTTCCTAAAAATCTTTCCCCATTCCATTCTTTTTTCCTGTATACTTAAGAATAGGAAAGAGGTGCTTATCACGAGACATCCTGTAGAAACGATTTATTATTTAGAAAATCCACAGCGTAATATTTCAACATATGCTTCCACAACTCAGTTAACGGTTGAGTCTGTTGTGAAAGATGTGTTTGGTGTTGCTTGCGTAGCAGATATTAAAATTATGCTCCAATATAATAAAGAATTCCGCAAAAGTATTAGTCAATTACACAATGCAATGGACGATGATCTTACGTTAGAAATGGTTTTTCGAGTTGCTTCAAAAGAGGATTTGCTTCGATTTAAAAAAAGTTTACTTGAAAGTAGTTTAGATGACGCAGAAACGTCAATAGACTGTCCATTCAGCGCAACCATTCAATTACAAGATGGTCGATATACATGGAACGAGTCTACTTCTGTTTATGAAAAACAAAAAGAACGTCTTTCATCTTAAATTTCTCTATTTTTATGTATGCAAAAAGCCTGGATCTTAGT
>NZ_JBFULJ010001457.1:0-590 GCF_056400385.1 Priestia sp. P5_B4 | reverse complement strand
AGCAAAACGGCTACATCATACTTTCCGTCAATAATTCCTTGTGTTAAATTTGGACATAAACCCGCTTCTAGCATAATCTTTAGAGAAGGGTGCTGTTTTTTTAATTCACGAATATACGGTGTAATAAAATAGGCGGCCAGCGACTCCACGGTTCCTATTGAAACGGTTCCTCTAGCATCTTCGTTCGTAGTAAGACGCTCTTTTGCTTCATTTAATAACTCGGTTACTTGATTCACATAATAAAGCAATTCTTCACCAGGCTGAGTCAGCTTCATTTTTTGTCCTGTTCGTTCAAATAGTTTTTGACCGTAATGATCCTCTAACTTTTTTATATGAGTGCTAACGCTTGACTGAGCATACCCTAACTCCTCGCCCGTTCGTGTATAGCTCCCCCACTTCGCTACTTCTTTAAATGTATATAAATAATTAATATCCATGTGCTGCTCCTTATGTACTGCTGTTTGGTTTCGTTGTCCATATTTTAAAGCTGTTCTAGTAATTAGAACTTATACGTAAATAGAATCACAGTACAGTATAAGCGAACTCGTTTTGCCAAGCAATTTTATCAACCTTAAAAATTCCTTTTATAT
>NZ_JBFULJ010001456.1:0-591 GCF_056400385.1 Priestia sp. P5_B4 | reverse complement strand
GATGTAATGAAGGAGAGACTGGTCTAGCATTTGTATCTGTAGATAAATCAGGGGAGAGAGATTTTAGCTTTTATCGAAAGAATTCAGCTGATTTATTACTTTTACCAAATGAAGTAAAATCTGAGTGGTTTGATAAAGAAGATATKCTTCATTTTTGTTCGGTAGATTTAGTTGAAAGCCCAATGAAACAAACTCATATAGAAGTAATAAATGCTTTTCAAGCAACAGGTGGAATTGTCAGTTTTGATCCAAATGTTCGCCTTCCTTTATGGCCCGATAAGGAGAGTTGTCGCCGAACAATTCTAGACTTTTTACCATTAGCCGATCTTGTAAAAGTATCTGATGAAGAATTATTCTTTATAACAAATATTAAGGGAGAAAGAGAAGCTATTAACTCTCTTTTTGTTGGCAATGTAAAAGTAGTCGTTTACACAAAAGGAAAAGATGGGGCTATTATCTATCTGAAAAATGGAGAACAATTTGAGGATAAAGGATTTAAAGTAACTGTTTCAGATACCACAGGGGCAGGTGACGCATTTATAGGTGGATTCTTATCAGTGTTGCTTTCTCTTGGCACATCGAGAGATAACC
>NZ_JBFULJ010001455.1:0-591 GCF_056400385.1 Priestia sp. P5_B4 | reverse complement strand
GCTGTTTGCTTAAAGGCAAACGTTGCATAGCCTTCTTTGGTAATTGTTTTTTTCGATTCAATCTCATAGGCTGCTTCAAAACCTCGGTGAAGCAACTCTTCTAATGTTACCTCTTCATGTTGTTCTGTAACCGCCATAATCGGATCTTCTACCGAGATGATACGAGCAGACTGCTCTTTTTCTTCACCTTTCTTCACAAAAAGCTGAAATAAAGCAATATTTTGTTCGGCATGATAAAAATGACGCTTACTCGGTTTGCGTCCTACTTCATGAGTGCGCTTAAACGCTTCTAGATCTTCCTCATTCACAAAATAACAATTAATGCCCCGGTATTCTTCTTGGAACGCAGGTAACAGTTCTTGTTTAATATATTTATTAACTGTTGTGACCGAGATGTCGAGTTGCTGTGCGACTTCTTTTGTCGTAAGTCCTGGCTTTTTTAACTCTTCTTGTAAACGAACAACATCCTCAATATCAAATTCATAACGTCCTTCAATATGCCAGTCATCTTTATTAATAGGATTTAACTTTTCTTGTTGAATATATGTATAAATCGTTTTCTTCGATGAAATAGATAACATTTCCATAACA
>NZ_JBFULJ010001454.1:0-591 GCF_056400385.1 Priestia sp. P5_B4 | reverse complement strand
AACTTGAGTAGAAAAAAGTATATTGAGTTAAGCGGAGTGAGTGTAAATGAATAAAGAAACGGTAAAAAACATTCGAAAAAACTACAATATGAATCAGCGAAACTTCGCTCAAGCAGTAAACTGCAGTTTTTCTTTAATTGCACTGGTTGAAGTGGGGAAGCGAAGAGTAACAAAAAACTTGGAAGACAAAATTAAGCAAGCATTTCAATTGAACGATCACGATTTAAAAACACTGCAAGGGTAATACAAAAAGTAGGTGTGAAACGAGCGCACCTACTTTTTTTCGTCTTGTTTTTTTGTAAGCGGATCTACCGTATGTTTGTAATCGTAAGCTTTCGAAGTAGTAACTATGCATAGCAGTAAAATAACAAATACAATGATAATAGAGAGCGTAATAATGATGATCATATAAAACGTCCTTTCTTTTTCTTATTACGTATGCTTTCGGTCTTATTGGTGAAATTCCTTCTTTCTCCACATAGTGCAGAAACGACAAACGCATACTAGTAACAGCCTAAAATAAAGGAGTGTTTATAATGAATGAAAAAGAGTTGAAAAAACAATTAAAAAAGGTAGCGGATTATCCTGCAT
>NZ_JBFULJ010001453.1:0-591 GCF_056400385.1 Priestia sp. P5_B4 | reverse complement strand
CATCATCACTCTAGCACACTGAAAGTGCTAGAGTGATGATGCCTTCTAATTCTTTTTTATTGTAATTAGTTTTTATTAGTACTCTTATACCTACTAAATTGTTGTGTAAGAAACGAGATGTGTTAGCAGAATCGATATCTTTTGATAGCTCTCCACTAGATTGGCCTCGTTTTATAAGGCTATTAAACATATCTTCAGTACGGTTAAACATTTTTGTAACTATGCGTCCAATTTCTTTGTCCAACAAAGATAATTCAATGGCTGCATTTACTGATAGACAACCTTTTGGGTATTGTCCAATGGAATTCAGTACGAAAATAAAAACATCACGTATCGCCTGTTTAATGGATGAAGTGTTACTAATTATGCTTTTCATCTCATTCACGATGAGTTCTTCATAGTGATTAAGGGAAGCTAAAAACAATGAACGCTTGTCACCAAATGTGTCATAGATACTCCTACGATGTATCCCCATATGATCGACCAAATCTTGCATGGATGTTTTTTCATAACCCTGTTCCCAGAAAAGCTCCATTGCTTTTCTTAATACTGCTTTTTCGTCAAACTCTTTACTTCTAGCCATTTTATTTC
>NZ_JBFULJ010001452.1:0-591 GCF_056400385.1 Priestia sp. P5_B4 | reverse complement strand
ACCATAGATGTCGGCTTTTAGAGATACTTTTAAATGAAAAGAGAGGAAAAGAGAACGAAGGGGTTCTCTTTTCTTCTTCTTGAATAGACGTATTAGTTTTTAGCGACACGTTCTACCTCTCCTTGTGCTTTTTCAGCAGCTTTTTTCGCTGACATACCGGATAGTACGTCCTGTACAGATGTTTCAACAGCTTTTGATACGCGCTCATTTAAAATTGTAAATCGAGGTTGGAAGACCGTTTTTTTGTCTTTCCATTTTGCGCTTTCTTTGAGTTCAGGTGAATCATATTTCACATCTTTGACCGTTAATAACTGGCCAGTAGCATTCGCATACTCAGAAGAAATCTTTGGATCTGCAAGGAAAGTTAAAAATTTCTTAGCAGCTTCTTTGTGTTTTGATTTTTCAGCAACACCTAATAAGAATGTCGTGGTATGAACACCTTCGTATTTTGCTTTATCTTGATCCACTGTAATCGGTGCAAGCAAACCTTGACCAATCTTCGGATTTTGCTGTTTGACTGTAGCCATCATATAAGAACCTTGAGCAAGCATTGCGCCTTTTTCCTGAGCAAAAAGTGCTGCAGCACTTTCT
>NZ_JBFULJ010001451.1:0-591 GCF_056400385.1 Priestia sp. P5_B4 | reverse complement strand
CATTCCATCCATCACGAGTGTTCGATCTCTCCGGATTCGGTTTCGCCGGCGACCACGCGCGCCAGGACATCGTTGCTGTCGGAAGCGACCAGGCGGAACGCCATGCCGGCCCGCACCCACGCACCGGTGACCTCGCGGCCCATGCGTCCGCCGCGGATCCAGCGCACTTCGCTGCCATCCAGGCGCGTGACCACGACCTGCACGTCGTCTGCGCCGCTTTCGCGCAGGTCCCACGACACTTCGACGGTGCGCGGGGCGACGTTGCGCAGGCGGAAGTCGATGCGCGACAGATCGATCGCGCGCCCCGCCATCGGCACGACGGGCGCGGGCGCCACGGCTTCGCCCGCCTCTTCTTCGCCCGCGACGATGGTGGCGAGCACCTCGTCGGTGCCCATGGCGACCAAGCGGAACTCCATGCCCGGCTGCACCCACGGGCCGGTCTTCTGTTTGCCGGCGTGTCCGCCCCGCATCCAGTGCACCTCGCGGCCGTCGAGGCGGCGGACGACGATCTCGACGTGTTTCGCGCCRCTCTCGCGCACGTCCCAGGCGATTTCCGCCGTGCCCGGCGCGATGTTGCGCGCGCGGAACTCG
>NZ_JBFULJ010001450.1:0-593 GCF_056400385.1 Priestia sp. P5_B4 | reverse complement strand
CATTTAACACATTCATTAAAGCGGGCGATTGAGTATTTTGGGGAAAGTGAACTAGGTCAACTGCGCTTTGTGACTAAATTTCATCACGTGGATCATTTATTGGATGCTAAACATAATGGTCGCACGCGCTTCCGCTTTAGCATAAATGCAGATTATGTTATAAAAAACTTTGAACCTGGTACATCTTCTCTTGATTACCGGATTGAAGCTGCTAATAAAGTTGCAAAAGCCGGATATCCACTTGGCTTTATTGTGGCGCCTATTTACATTCATGAAGGTTGGCAAGAGGGATACCGTCAGTTGTTTGAAAAGCTGGACGCCTCTATACCTGAGGAGTCCAGAGATGATATTACGTTTGAAATGATTCAGCATCGCTTTACCAAGCCGGCCAAGCGGGTAATCGAGAAAAATTATCCGAAAACAAAGCTTGAGATGAATGAAGAGGAGCGCCGCTACAAGTGGGGGCGTTACGGAATTGGAAAATATGTATACGCAAAAGATGAAGAACAAGAATTAAGAGAAACATTAGAATATTACATTGATCAGTATTTTCCGAATGCAAAAATCGAATACTTTACGTAATTATTCTACAG
>NZ_JBFULJ010001449.1:0-593 GCF_056400385.1 Priestia sp. P5_B4 | reverse complement strand
GCACAACGGCGTGTTCCTCGGCCATCGCCGCCTGTCGATTCTCGACATCGCCGGCGGCGCGCAGCCGATGGAAAGCCAGGACGGMCGTTTCGTCCTGGTCTACAACGGCGAGATCTACAACTTCCGCGAATTGCGGCGCGAACTCGAAGCGCAGGGTGCGCACTTCCGCAGCGACCACTCCGACACCGAGGTCCTCCTGCACGGCTACCGCGCGTGGGGACGCGCGTTGCCCGGCCGCCTCAACGGGATGTGGGCGTTCGCGTTGCTCGACCGCGAACGCAAGGAACTCTTCCTCTCGCGCGATCGTTTCGGAAAGAAGCCGCTGTACTGGCACGCAGGGCGCGAGGGATTCGCCTTCGCTTCCGAGCTCACCGCACTGCGCGAACATCCCGCCGTGCCGTCGACGCCCTCGCCGCTGGCGATTCGCAAATACTTCGCCTACGGCTACATCCCGGCGCCGCTCACGCATCTGGAAGGCGTGCACAAATTGCCCGCCGGCCACTCGATGACGGTCGACCTGGCCACCTGTGCGCCATCCGTCGAACGCTACTGGGCCTACGAGGCCGAACCGGCCGACGTGGCGGTCACCGCGC
>NZ_JBFULJ010001448.1:0-594 GCF_056400385.1 Priestia sp. P5_B4 | reverse complement strand
TCGGTTATTCGAAGGGCGCGCCCGACATCCTCGAAGCGATCGTCACGTATCCGGAGATCCGCAGCCGGGTGGCGGCCGTGCTGAGCGCGGCAGGTTCAATCCGAGGTTCGGCGCTGGCCGATGATGCCGAGCAATACCAAGCCGATCTGCTGCAACACTTTCCGGGCGCCACCTGCGGCCCGGGCGACGGCGGCGGCGTGGAGAGCCTGCGGCCCGCGACGCGCCAAGCGTGGCTTGCGCAACATCCGTTGCCGCGCGAGGTCCACTACTACTCGCTCGCGACCTTCCCGCAGCCGGAGCGGATTTCGTCGATCCTGAAGTCCAGCTACAAGAAGCTGGCGCGCATCGACGCGCGCAACGACAGCCAGGTGATCTTCTACGACCAACTCGTGCCGGGCAGCACGCTCGTCGGTTATCTCAACGCCGACCACTGGGCGGTGGCAGTCCCGATTTCGCGCACGCACCCCATGATCGGTTCCATCTTCGTGACGCAGAATGCGTATCCACGCGAGGCGCTGCTGGAGGCCCTCCTGCGATTCCTCGAAGAGGACCTCTCGCGCTAAGGGACGTCAGCTGCGCGTGCTCAGTCGTATC
>NZ_JBFULJ010001447.1:0-595 GCF_056400385.1 Priestia sp. P5_B4 | reverse complement strand
CTTTTCAACTATAAGGGATAGTCTTTTTCTATAAGTTGCATTAACAATAATCGTTAGCGGATGCTCTATTGCATCTTGAGTAGCTTGCTCTAATTATTAAACATTAGCCTTAACATTTCCACCTATAATTTTTCAAACTTTCCTCTAGAAGCTATGTAAGATGCAGCTAAGTAAATAATAATTAGAATAGGAAAGGAATAAATGTACCTCCAGTGCAGCGGTTTATAAATACCAATCCAATTAAGTAGTGGAAGGCCAATAAAAGCACCTACTGCTGAATAAATCAGTGCTTTGATTACGGGGTTAATTTTAGGCTTTACTTGTATAAAAAATATCATGGAGATGGGTAATAAAAATAAGTCCCACGGCAAGTAGTTAGAAGTTAAAGGAAATACTTCATACCGGTAATCCCACAGACCTAAAAAGTCACCAATCATATCAAGAAATGAAGTAAAGATAGCTACAAAAAGACCGGTGTATAATAAACGATCTGTACTTTCTTTTTTTCTGAACTTTATCAAAATTCCAATCATAACCAGTATAAGTAATATTCCTAACCACCATCTCCAACTAAATACTGTATAGTCTAACCAAA
>NZ_JBFULJ010001446.1:0-595 GCF_056400385.1 Priestia sp. P5_B4 | reverse complement strand
GCAGAAGGGTTGGGCGATCGTCGCACCCGATGCCGTGGGCTCCTCCGGATATGGCACCGCATTCGCACGCCGGCTGCGCGGTCGCTGGGGCGCGCTCGACCTGCCGCAATACGAGGCCGTCGTTCGTCGGTTGCAAGCGCAAGGCGTGTGCGACGACCGCGTCGCCTGCGCCGGGAAATCCTACGGCGGCTTTCTTTCGGCGTGGGCCATCGGCCACAGCGATCTGTTTCGCGCGGCGGTCGTCTGTGCCCCGGTCGCGAACCTCGAGTCGCACTTCGGTACCTCGGACACCGGGCACTACGTCACCCCGTGGCTGATGGACGGCGAAGCGACCGATCACCGCGCGCGCTGGCACGACGTGTCCGTCCTCGACGCGCTCCCGAACGCGCGCACGCCGACGCTACTGCTGCAGGGCGAAAACGACGGGCGGTGCCCGCGCGGCCAATCCGAGGAAGTGTTCGCGCATCTCATCCGTTACACGCGCACGCCGGTCGAACTCGTGCTGTATCCGCAGAGCACGCACGCCGAAGCCGAACGGGGCCGGCCCAGCAATCGCGTCGACTATCACAACCGCATCGTGGCCTGGGGCGAACGA
>NZ_JBFULJ010001445.1:0-595 GCF_056400385.1 Priestia sp. P5_B4 | reverse complement strand
TGTCAGCTATACGTTTTTCAGGGCTCCATACTTGGTCCGTTACGTCTCTGAAGTTTTTCCCTCCGACCATAATCGATGCTCCGCATGTACATGTACGTTCTAGCACGGGCCAGCGCTCACCACCATATTTTTGAGCAAAATCAGGGAAACTTTCCGGAATGATATGTGTGTGAAAATCTATTCGCATTTCCATTCACTCGCTTCCGGTGCCATAACATGATTACACTTTTTACATGTGCGTAATTCTAAGCTGCTGTTAAACTCATGAATGGCTTCTTTTACTTGAACTTCAATATTAGTTAGCTGAACTTTCACACGATGCATTTCCCCATCACATTCATCACAGAACCATACAAAGTCTTCTAACTCCCCTTCACTTCTGTTTCGCTCGATAACAATACCGATTGTATCCGCTACACGATGTGGAGAATGCGGAACGTTTGGAGGAAGTAAATACACTTCTCCTTCTTTCACCGTTACAACTTCGCGCTTGCCTTCTTCATTAATGATTTCAACATAGCAATCACCTTTTAATTGATAAAAGATCTCTTCGGAAGGATCTACGTGGAAATCACGGCGTTTATTGGGTCCCCCC
>NZ_JBFULJ010001444.1:0-595 GCF_056400385.1 Priestia sp. P5_B4 | reverse complement strand
GCCGAACCCGAAGGAGCGGATTTACAGTCCGCCGCGTTTAGCCACTTCGCTACCCCTCCGATATAAATGGTGCCGGCAAGAGGACTTGAACCCCCAACCTACTGATTACAAGTCAGTTGCTCTACCAGTTGAGCTACACCGGCACGGTGGTGGAGGATGACGGGATCGAACCGCCGACCCCCTGCTTGTAAGGCAGGTGCTCTCCCAGCTGAGCTAATCCTCCACTATTATGTARATRAAAAYAAATGGTGACCCGTACGGGATTCGAACCCGTGTTACCGCCGTGAAAGGGCGGTGTCTTAACCGCTTGACCAACGGGCCAGTTGGCTCCACAGGTAGGACTCGAACCTACGACCGATCGGTTAACAGCCGATAGCTCTACCACTGAGCTACTGTGGAATAATAAYAGCCTGGCAACGTCCTACTCTCACAGGGACAAAGTCCCAACTACCATTGGCGCTAAAGAGCTTAACTTCCGTGTTCGGTATGGGAACGGGTGTGACCTCTTCGCTATCGCCACCAGACATATTATATTATACATGWTTYGWTAAAGAAAGCAAGACTTTTTTTGAAAAAGTTTTGTTCTCTCAAAACT
>NZ_JBFULJ010001443.1:0-596 GCF_056400385.1 Priestia sp. P5_B4 | reverse complement strand
ACTTTACCCCTTTTGGAGTCGTTATTTCACTAGTGATATCTGTATTTCCCTTTGATTGTTTGATAATAGCTGGATTCCCATTAAAATACCAACGGATTTTTTGATCCTTTTGAGTTAATGTAGCTGTTCCTACACCTACATTTGATTTTTCTTTAATTGTATAGATAACAATCTTTTCGTTATCTACATATTTACTTTCACCGATAATATCTTGTATTCCTGTAGACTCTTTTTTTGCATTTTCAAAGGCTTCATCTTCACTAGAATAGAATTCCACATCTTTTTTACTGTTTACGTTCGTTGCTGAACAAGCCGTTAGTATACTGGCTGACAGTAGAGATGCGAGTAATGCAGAATATAACTTTTTCATACAAACCCCCATTTTATTAATTTCTTTAATTTTAATCTTAATATAAATAGTTAAAATAATCCATTTATGTGATATAGTTGTTCAGTATGTAAAAGTTAAACAACAAAGAAATGGAGTTTCACAATGAAGAATTCAAGGAAGATAGCAGCAGGAGCAGCTRTTCTAACTGTTGCTTTTAGTTTAATGGGATGTACCTCAAAAGAATCAATTAGCAAAAGTACAAAAC
>NZ_JBFULJ010001442.1:0-597 GCF_056400385.1 Priestia sp. P5_B4 | reverse complement strand
GTATGAAGGTACTGATCCTTGGAGGAGGACTAGTAGGGAGGTCTGCTCTGCAAGTTTTACATTCATTAGGTGCGTGGTGTACGGTTATGGATATAAATTACGGAACATTAAGAGATATCGGCAAAACGTATAATGAAAAAGTGAATACTCAGCTATCAACTAAGCAAAATATTAAAAAACTGCTTCCTGAAACTGATATGGTAATTAACTGTGTGAAATGGCCAAAGGAACGCAAAGATTATTTAATAGAGTGCGATATGCTCAATTTAATGGAAAAAGGATCAGTTATTGTAGATATTAGCAATGACACTGACGGTGCAATTGAATCTTTCCGTGAAACAACTCATGAACATCCTACATATATTGAAAATGGTGTCGTTCATTACTGTGTCAGCAATATTCCTGGAGCGATTGCTAACTCTACTTCTGTAGCTTATRCAGCGTCCGTGCTGCCACATATTCAGTCCATCCTAAATTCGGGTGTGAAATCAGCCTGTATCAAAGATGGATTTTTAAGACGCAGCTTAACCGCTTATAAAGGATACCTCACACATGAAGAAACAAGTGCTATACAAAATAGACCTTGGGTCAGACMAG
>NZ_JBFULJ010001441.1:0-597 GCF_056400385.1 Priestia sp. P5_B4 | reverse complement strand
GCTTCTTGGATCTATGTACCAAATCCAACTAAGGATTGTCAGGAAGATATTATTAAACCAGTAAGAATTAAGGCTATAAATACTTGTACTCCTCAATGGGGAACTTATGAGGAATTCATAAACGGAGAGTGGATAGACATCAAGTTTTAGCATACCTACTACCGATAACGCACTTCGGGTAACTAAGGGGGTTTTTTTCATGAGTTCTTATGAATATCAATCAGTAATGAATAACACTAAATGGCAAGAAATTAGAAATGCAATGAACGATTGTTCTATAAATACAATTTGGAGAATACAGGATTTCAAAACTAAGTATATAAGTAATTGGGATGGAGGTTGGTTTTATCATTTCAAAGGTAATTATAAAAATATTGAGTGGTTAGAAATAAAGGTCGAAAATTTAGAAGAGAAGTATCRGGTGATAAATATACTTAGAACAATTAACATACCAGGAGAAACAAAAGATGATGTTATAAAAGTTTATGGCTACGTTCAAAACAATAATCCTATAGATTATTTATAATAGCTAATAGTTATTATAATTCGTTTTATGTTAATTTAAAATATATTATATACATTTTAAAAACAGAAAAG
>NZ_JBFULJ010001440.1:0-599 GCF_056400385.1 Priestia sp. P5_B4 | reverse complement strand
CTATAAACAGTCGGGAATTGGTCGTGAAATGGGAAGCTATGCGCTTGATAACTACACTGAAGTGARAAGCGTATGGATCAATATGGAATAATAAGTAAGAATTTTTGTGAAAATCAATAGCATATCTTTGTGTGAAAAAGAGTAGTCTTTAGTGGACTACTCTTTTATTTGTTTAAGTCCCGCATTTTTAGAAAAGGAGTGATACCATTGCCGGTTATACAGGGCCCCTCGTCGTATARGCTTACCGGTCACCTGCAAAAGTTTAGAGAGAACCCACTGGGTTTTTTGGAAAACTTGACTCAGTATGGAGAAATTGCAACATTTAGAGTTGCGCACAAACGCTTTTATGTAACGAGAGACCCTCAACTTATTAAAGATGTAGTCATTACAAACAGCAAGGCGTTTCAAAAAATTAAACTAACGCATATGTTTAAAACGCTGCTAGGCGAAGAAATGTTATGGACAGATGAAGCATTATATATGAGCCCCATTCAACCCTCACAACTAAAACAACATCTAACTTATAATAAGGAAGCAATCGCAAAAATAATTGAAAAGCATACGGAAACGTGGGAAGAAGGGCAGCTTCGAACGATAGT
>NZ_JBFULJ010001439.1:0-600 GCF_056400385.1 Priestia sp. P5_B4 | reverse complement strand
GTTATGGGGCGAGTAGTACATGCTTAATTCCCGTTCTTGAGCGATTAAAAAGTCTTTTTGCAACAGCTGTTCTTTCGTAAAATTCATATTATGCAATTGTTGAAGGGCAGGCAGACATTGTTGAAAATAAGAATGTTGGCTAATCATAGGCTCTCTCTTTCCTTATCACTATTTCTTCTTTTATTTTCCCCAACAAACCGTTTTATATCAAATATGAACAAATTCTTACGAAAATTAATGTTTACTAAAAGTTTACTTAAGTTTTAGTTCGGTGTGATAAAAATAAAGTAGTAATAGCGGCTTTTTTGTCATTTTAACGGCGAAACTAACAAAATAAATGAAGGATTTTAGAGAATATTTTAATGAATTTACTGAAATTTTAAAATTATTTATTGAAAGCGTTTTATTAATGTGCTATTCTTCCAATATAAGAGATAAATATTTAGTAAAAATAGAAGATTATAATAGAGAGGTAAAAAGATGGCAACTTTAAAAGATATAGCGGCGTACGCTAATGTTTCCAGTTCAACCGTATCGAGAGTACTAAATAATGATCATACGCTTTCTGTATCTGAGGTTACTCGTGAACGTATTCTCCAT
>NZ_JBFULJ010001438.1:0-604 GCF_056400385.1 Priestia sp. P5_B4 | reverse complement strand
GTATTATCACTGGTCTCCTGGCTACTAACCTCCCCAGTTTTCCCTAGTTTTGAATCGACCTTTTCTTCTTGTTGACAGCCAGAAACCAGTAAAGAAGTTACCGTAATTAATAAAAAAACACCTTTTTTATACATAGTTGTTCCCCCTCTAAAAGTTGTTAATTTGATGTGTATTTTATCAATATTAAAAGATAGTATAACAACGTTTTATTMCTTAATAAGGATATTATTTAATAATGAACTATTATAAATTTTTCGAAACAGTCTATTAATAATTAATTTGTAAAAAACAGTCTCAAAGTAAGAGACTGTCATCTTATTCCTTATCCCATAGCGAGAATACTTCAGGAATAGGAACTAGTTTTTAATCTTCCCACAGCTCATTCATCAGGTCTTCAATTTCTTTTTCTCTTTTCTTAGTTTCCTGCCTATCAACTGTTACTTTATTTCCTGTAATGTAAACAACATCTCCAACTTGTGTATCCTCAGGGAAGATATCTTTTGGATAATCTTTTGTTATGCCTTCAATTTCAACAACCGCAAATCCCTCTTCAAATCGATCAATAATACCTTTTATCTTTTTCATAATTACCTCGATTTTTTAA
>NZ_JBFULJ010001437.1:0-604 GCF_056400385.1 Priestia sp. P5_B4 | reverse complement strand
GGTAAAATCCGGTGATTTATCGCCACTTGGTCAAAAAGCTGATTTTAGCGGTAAGTCATTATCGGATCTTGCAGCTGAATATACCCAAAAAACAGTAGACGTATTACGTTCACTTAGCGAAGATGATTTAAACAAAACAATTGACGCCACTGCAGCGTTTGGAAGAAAGCTTCCTGGAAGTCAACTTTTACAAATGGCCATTGACCATGAAATTCATCATAAAGGAAATTTATACGTCTACGTACGTGAGATGGGTCATACGGATCTTCCCCTATTTGTTCAGTTTGGTTAAGTTAATGGTTATAAAATAGTTCGTGCTTGTAAGCGCCCAAGCTAGAAGTTTGGTGCGCTTTTTCTTTGCAGTTTTCGGCATAATAAGTAAGATATATGGTATAATTCTATCAATAACTTCATATCTACTATTCAAAGCTTGTTTCTTCTTATAAAACGATAGTCATCATCTTTTACAAAGGAGGAATCACTTCATGAGTCAAACTGTTAACCAACAAAAAATTGCTCAAGTGTATCATCTTCCGTTTGTTTCTTCATTTGGAGGAAGTGCTATGAACCTTCTTTCTCCTCAAGCTGGCGAACATATTTTAGA
>NZ_JBFULJ010001436.1:0-606 GCF_056400385.1 Priestia sp. P5_B4 | reverse complement strand
GAGTTAATACCTTGAATTTTATTCAATTCAGGAATCACTTCATCGTTTAATACTTTTTCAAGATTTGCATCATCTTTCGCAAACAGTGAAATGTTGAAAATCGGGAATGAACCAAATGAAAAACGGTTTACGTCTACATTTGATGACCCTGGTAAATCTAATTCTTTTATCGACGAGTTAATTTGCTGTTCAACTTTATCTAAATCCGTATTAAACGGGAATTCTAAATTAATAATGCCAACGTTTTCATACGATACGCTTTGTACGCTTTTAATTCCTTCAATTCCTTTCACTTGGTCTTCGATTTTCGACGTGACGTTTTCATTTACGTCATCAGGAGAAGCCCCGGGATACGTTGCTTCAATGGACAGCTGCGGAAATTCGATATTCGGCAGTAAATCAATTTTTAGTTTTGAAAATGAATATAGCCCCGCTAAAATAAGTAAAAATGAAACAATAAACACAGCTACCGCATTTTTCAAACTAAATCTCGTCAAAAAATTCATCTTTTTCCTCCGTTACGTAGCTAAGTTATTTGAGAAGCCTTCATCTTGTAATAGCTGCAGACCCGTCTTAATTTTTCAACAATTTTAGAGTACCCACGGG
>NZ_JBFULJ010001435.1:0-608 GCF_056400385.1 Priestia sp. P5_B4 | reverse complement strand
ACTCAGCAGACTGCCTGCTGCTGGTTACTAAAGTAGCGGTATACCCAGCTTTAGATACTTCTTTAATAATGTCATTGGCTTCGTTATCGTGCTCAATTTGTGCTTTTCCCGTTGAAAAGTTAACGCGTACATCTTTGACAGCAGGAACTGTTTTTAAATGATTCACAATCGTGTTCGCACAAGCCGCGCAGTCCATTCCTTCAATCAAATACGTTTTAATTTTTTTATTTGATTGGATAGCCTCAATGTTAAACCCTAATTTTTCTACGGAGCTTGGAATGAGTGACAGAGCTGACTCACTTGCCGCCGCTACCTGGAGCTTTCCTGTATTATAGTTGAGGGTTACGTGTTGAATATCGTTTAATGTTTTTAAACTTTTTTCAATCGTCGCGGCGCAGGAAGGGCAATCCATTCCATATACGCGGTATTCAGCCTTTTCTTCTATGTCACTGTCGCCCGGTACTATATCGTGATCACTGCAGCAAGAATGCTGGCCTTTATCGGTCGTTAACGCAATCGTATCTGAACAGCAGCTGTGACTGTGTTCATGACTCTTTGTGCCACAGGAAGAAGGCTCTTCAGTAGAAGCGGCTTCTGAAGAAGAGGAG
>NZ_JBFULJ010001434.1:0-609 GCF_056400385.1 Priestia sp. P5_B4 | reverse complement strand
GGAAAAGCCAGGACCCGTAGTAGTAGAATTGCCAGAAGACTTAGCAACTCAAATCGTTCCCATTAAACCTATTTTACCTACATCTATACCCGTAAGCATACCTATATTGGAGTCAATTCAGGCTGCCAATACTCTTATTAAACAGTATGAGAGACCTTTTGTTATTATCGGTAACGGCGCTGTTAGACAGGGAGCTGTGGATGAGCTTCAACCATTTATTGAACGCCTTCAATCACCGGTTACCCATAGTTATATGGCTAAAGGTGTACTGTCTAAAGATCACCCACAAAATTTCTTTACGTTTGGATTTAATGAAAAAGATGAAGTGCTAGCAGGCTTAAAGGAAGCTGATCTACTTATTGTAATTGGGTTTGATCTTGTCGAAAGGTTACCCAAAGAATGGAACACAGAAAAAACATCAATTTTACATATAGATACTTTACCGGCAGAAGTAGATGAATATTACCCTATAGAGGTCGAATTGGTTGGAGATATAAAGCAGACTTTACGAGTATTCAATCAGCTTGATATTCCTTCTAAACCATGGATTCCCTCTGGTAATCTCCAGGAACAAATTAAGCAATCTTATCACATTGAAGAGAAAAAGAT
>NZ_JBFULJ010001433.1:0-611 GCF_056400385.1 Priestia sp. P5_B4 | reverse complement strand
GCTAATGACACATTATGTATTTGTTCAGCTGAATAATAYGTATTRTCTGCYCCTTTTATTGCAAATGCAGCTGTKGCATCTGATACTAAGTACGTTTCAAATTCTAAATTACCACTCATTCGAGTAGTAGTTGAGACACAATGTGGAGTTGTTAACCCTACTATTACAACCTTTTCTATTTGGTTTTCTTTTAAATGTTTTTCAAGTCCAGTTCCTATAAATGCACTATTTACTTTCTTTTTAAAAATTGTTTCGTTTTTAACTGGAACTGCAATATCTTTAAAATCTGAACTTGGTTTACTAGGATGAAAAATTGAATGGTCGTTATCAGATAAGTGCTTAATATGTATAATTGGGTATTTCTTTTCTCTCCATGTCTTTAGCAGAATTTGAATATTCTCTTCAGCAGTGAGATTATTTCTTATCCCCCACTTTTCATCTTCAAAAGCCCTTTGAACATCGATAATAATTAAAGCCGTATTGCTGAAATCTTTTCTCATATGTAATTCTCCTTAACTATTTTCTGCATATTTTAACATTTATGTTAGATTAGTGAATTAAAAATAAGAATTTTATTTAAGTATGTAAACTTTCTAGAAGCAGTATTATAT
>NZ_JBFULJ010001432.1:0-613 GCF_056400385.1 Priestia sp. P5_B4 | reverse complement strand
TTGCTCTACCAACTGAGCTACCGAGCCTTATTAAATTTAAAATGGCGGTCCCGACGGGAATCGAACCCGCGATCTCCTGCGTGACAGGCAGGCATGTTAACCGCTACACCACGGGACCACTTGGTTGCGGGGACAGGATTTGAACCTGCGACCTTCGGGTTATGAGCCCGACGAGCTACCGAACTGCTCCACCCCGCGATGATAATATATGGTGGAGGATGACGGGATCGAACCGCCGACCCCCTGCTTGTAAGGCAGGTGCTCTCCCAGCTGAGCTAATCCTCCGTTATTATGTAGATAAAAATAAATGGTGACCCGTACGGGATTCGAACCCGTGTTACCGCCGTGAAAGGGCGGTGTCTTAACCGCTTGACCAACGGGCCACTGTGCTAATTAAATAAAAATGGCGGAGAGCAAGGGATTTGAACCCTTGAGACAGCGTTAACCGCCTACACGATTTCCAATCGTGCTCCTTCGGCCACTCGGACAGCTCTCCAAATGGCTCCACAGGTAGGACTCGAACCTACGACCGATCGGTTAACAGCCGATAGCTCTACCACTGAGCTACTGTGGAATAAGATAGCTCTACCACTGAGCTACTGTGGAATAATAA
>NZ_JBFULJ010001431.1:0-614 GCF_056400385.1 Priestia sp. P5_B4 | reverse complement strand
GGTGTAATCTAAACGTAAGCTTTCAACAAAATCTTTGTATGAAGTAATATCATGAACATCTTCAGTTTTAGCTACATATCCTCCCACTGCTGTATAAGATCCATCTACATACTTCTCAATATCTTTAGCAGGGATCGTTTTTTGCAGCAGCGTATCTTTTGTAAGGGGTGAAACAGAGTCACGTATAGCCTTCATTACTTCTATTTCATGAGAAGTTAATGTTTTAACATCCTTTAATTTTAGTTCATTAAACTCCTTTTTTGTAAGATTAACGCGCTTCAGCACTTCATTAATTTTTTGATCAAAATCTTCTAAGCTTTCTAAATCTGAAGCCGTATAATGAGCATCAACTGTCCTTACATCTTTATGTACTTTTTTAACTTCAATTAATTCATACTGTTCTACTTCATCAGCCGTTTTAAACGTTTCAACGCTTGAAATGGTTTCGCCATTCGTATCAGCTACAACGTAACCGTCTTCAGCTTTGATCACATATCCGAATTCTCCGTTACCTAACGCAATTAAGTCTGACTGTTGAAAAGCGGCTTTCTCTTTTTCTTTTTGAAATTCCTTATCTGTCATTCCCTTAGTAACGAGAGCTTTAAGTTCTGATG
>NZ_JBFULJ010001430.1:0-617 GCF_056400385.1 Priestia sp. P5_B4 | reverse complement strand
TACGTACAGTTCGTATCTATCTAAGCAGCAAAACTTGCCAAAATCGGCTATTTCAATTTCGGCGTTAAATATTTTGATTTCTTTACTAGCAGGACTGGCAATTTTCCCTGCGGTCTTCTCAATGGGTGTAAAACCGACGGAAGGACCAGGTCTTTTATTCATTGTATTGCCTTCTATTTTTGAACAGCTTCCGTTCGGAATTGTGTTTCAAACTTTCTTTTTGGCGCTGTTTTTATTTGCCACTTTGACATCTGCGTTTTCGATGTTAGAAATTATTGTTGCTTCTTTAGCCAAAGGAGAGCAGCATAAGCGTATAAAGCTATCTTGGATTTCGGGCTTGCTAATCTTCGTGGTAGGAATACCTTCAGCACTATCGTATGGTTTATTAAGTGACGTATCGATCTTTGGAAAAAGCATCTTTGACTCTTTCGATTTTCTTGTAAGTAATATCCTTATGCCACTAGGTGCTCTTTTAATTGCCATCTTTGTTCCTTGGAAAATGAAAAAAGATGTACTAATTGAAGAATTTAAGCACGGTTCAACGAATGTGAAGCGCTGGTTCTCTTTATGGCTTCTTGCTATTCGATACATTGCACCTGTTTTAATTATCATTGTAT
>NZ_JBFULJ010001429.1:0-618 GCF_056400385.1 Priestia sp. P5_B4 | reverse complement strand
GCCGCTTTAACATCTGTTGGAACTTCTTTTGCAACGCCATCTTTAATTGCTGCGTTAGCAACCGCTAAAGCAACGTTATAGGATACTTCACGTAATTCTTCTACGCGTGGTAGTAATGAAGCACCCGGCTTGCTGCTGTCTACCATTTGAGCTACAGCGTGTGCACATGCTGCAAACATGCTGTCTGTAATAACTTCTGCTTTTACCACGATTGATCCAAGACCAAGACCAGGGAAAACAAAAGCATTATTAGATTGACCAATTTCATATTCCACACCATCGTAGTTAACTGGTTCAAACGGACTTCCAGTCGCTACAAGCGCTTTTCCTTCTGTCCAATTTAATAGGTTTTCAGGAGTAGCTTCCGCAAGCGGAGTTGGATTTGACATTGGTAAAATAGCTGGGCGTTCTACATGCTTCGCCATTTCTTTTACGATTTCTTCTGAGAACGCGCCTGCTACACCAGACGTACCAATTAAGATTGTTGGCTTCACTTGTCTGACAACTTCTAGAAGAGAAATTTTGTCTTCTTCACGGTTCCAGTCCTTCACTTCTTCTGCTTTTCGTGCATAAGGCGTTTGGAAACCTAATAAGTCGTCCATGTCATCTGTTAAAAGG
>NZ_JBFULJ010001428.1:0-623 GCF_056400385.1 Priestia sp. P5_B4 | reverse complement strand
ACCTATSGTGGGGGCAAAAACCCCTTATGCTCTTCYCKCTTTTGWAGTGKGGAMYYACAATTTACAGGAAAGGAACGAATATSATGGATATGTTTTTACGAAATATWGATCCAATTGCCATTAAAAAATAAATGGAATTGAAAAATAAAAAAGATTTCTCGCTAAGATTTCTTTAAAAGTCGACTTAAAAAGGTGGAGGTATTGAGAGAGAAAAAGTATTAGGACAAAAGGAAAAAGAGAAATTATAAAATGGATTTACAAAATCTTTTGCACGGAATAATGGAGCACAATCTACAAAAAAAGAATTGTAGCACAAGAAATGGAACGTTAAAAAAAGCAAAAGTTTGAAAGCGAAATGAAGGCAGAAGAGTCTTCTTTTTTTATATTAGGAAGGGAGAAGGAGAGAAGAAGAAGCAAGATAACCAGCGAATTAAGATTTGATTATTATTAACAAGTACTATAACAAGCTAGCTTATTTTCATAATGGTTATATGGAAATCGTTGATCAAGTTAAAACAACGGGAGAATTTTATGCTCATGAAGTTACAGGTGAAAAAGAGAACATGGGATTTTTTGTTTGTCCTTCTTGTCTGGTAAGAGTACATTATAAAAAAGACCACTTC
>NZ_JBFULJ010001427.1:0-623 GCF_056400385.1 Priestia sp. P5_B4 | reverse complement strand
ACTTTTTGACCTTCTTCTAATGATTTGAAACCTTCACCTTGAATAGCACTGAAATGAACGAATACATCGTCTCCGCCTTCGATTTCAATGAAACCGAAACCTTTGTCTGCATTAAACCATTTTACTGTACCTTGTGTCATAATGTTGCCTCCTGCTGTGGAATAYTCCACARATGTATTACCWTTCTTGCYCAATCATACTATTTCAAGATAAAAACTTYTGTTTARGGTTTTTTCTTCTCTCAATCTTATACCGAACAAAAAYAAGTTAARYRTAGTRTAACACATAGASRTATTGATAGCAAATAATTGCTTTTTTCCTTTCTTCACTAAAAACAGTATTATGAGAAACGCTCAGAATTGGAACGAGTGGACAATCACCCGCGAAATAAAGAATATCTTCTTCTGATAGCTTCTCAGTACAACATTTCAACACTTATGCACCAGAATCCCCTTAACTATGTATAGTTAATTTATGGTTAAGTTTTTCCAATATAGATAGTCTCAAAAAGTACACTTTTTGGGATTGTAAAAAAATGACTTAAAAAAACAGCTATCCCATTCGAAAAAATATACTTTTACGGACTCCTAATTTTTAACTTTATTCAAACACTAAAGGAATAA
>NZ_JBFULJ010001426.1:0-623 GCF_056400385.1 Priestia sp. P5_B4 | reverse complement strand
ATTAGGATATGTGCAGCCGCATATCAGCCAGCGGATTAAAAATCTAGAGGGAGAATTAGACACCAAATTATTGATACGTACGAATCGGGGAGTTACGTTAACAAACGAAGGGGAAGCTTTGTTTGACTACGCCCAGCGTATTTTACGTTTAATGGAGGAAGCTAAAACAGAAGTTAATCCGAATAAGTTTAAAAGATCCTTAATCATTGGCGCCTCGCAGACCGTCTCTGCTATTAAAATTCCTTCTTTATTCTCATCTTTTCTGAAAGAACATCAAAATATTGAAGTTAAAATAAAAACAGATAGAAAACAAGCCTTACAAGAAATGCTTTCGTACGGGGAAATTGATGGACTTTTTCTTAGCGGTACCTATAACGAGGCTCAGTTTGAAACGGTTTATCACTATGCAGAAAAAATGATGCTTATTTCACCTCTATCTGCAGAGAGAGCAGAAACAGGTCAACTAACGTTACTCATCAATAGTGATGTAAACTGCATCTATAGAAACAGACTATTAGAGTTTTCAAAAGAACATCATATACATAAAGCTAATATTATGGAATTTGATTCATTAGAAGCTATTTTACAAGGCGTTCGTGATGGAATAGGCATGAGTGTAGTCC
>NZ_JBFULJ010001425.1:0-623 GCF_056400385.1 Priestia sp. P5_B4 | reverse complement strand
GCTCATTACTCAGTGACTTCCTTTTCCCCAGTACTTATTATTTTATACAAAGCTATAGACGTAGTTTCTGCATCTGTAAAACGTTCAATCTCCCCCGTTTCAACATTCCTCAATTGAAAGGTCTTTAGGTCTTTAGTTCTTTAGAATAGCTAAGGGAGAAGGTATTATGTACACTATAAATGGTATGAATAATTTCACTATCTTCATACTGTAATAAAGTTTCTAACATCTCTTTAATTTTAATTATTGTCATCTATCACTGAACCCCCTTCTCACTATTTAAAGAAATGTTGCAAATTAAAGTTTAATCTATTTTAACATAGGGTATATTTATAAGTTATTACCTCCAATAATTGAAATAAAGATTTCAAAAATGAAATAAATTTGTAAAAAAACAAAAGAATGTAATTTTGTATGGGGATTAGATGTTATATGATAGACGCAACATAGGTGGAAACTAAGGATATATATGGTAAAAAAGATGGATTTGAAATACATGTTTTTAGGGGTAAAAATATAAAGAGTCTTATTTAAAATTGATATTTTGAGGCGGTAGGAGGTATCTAAAATTGAGTAGTGCATCTAGATTCAAAATGCGAATTTATAGCCCTCAGTGGGGACAT
>NZ_JBFULJ010001424.1:0-625 GCF_056400385.1 Priestia sp. P5_B4 | reverse complement strand
GTGTTAAATTCGTTTAAAGGTGAAGTGACCGTTCTTACTCGTGAACCAACAGAAGTTCGAATTGACGGCGCTCATGTCATTTCATCTCCTGTTCCGATGTCACTGCTTATCATCGATGAATCCACTATATGGATTAATATGCCTTATGGCGGAAAGAAAGAAGCGTTTATGGTCGCTAGAATTGAGTCAAAGCTAGGCGCTAAACAGCTTATTCGGTCGATTGACTTTACCGAAGATAAAACAAGAAATCAAGAAACGAAAATGTATATAGAAACAAATAAACCACAATATTCTTTGAGCAATTATCTTCGCAGCTGGGATCGCTGTGAATCTTGTCAGCATATGCGAGAAGTAGAGATAACAAAAAAAGGAAAAGTAAGGTTTATTTGCTATTATTGCGGGAAAACAAGTGGGGCAACACGTTTATTAATGGAAAAATATTTAAACTACGTACATGCTGTATGTAAAGCATGCAAGCAGCCGATGAACGTAGATTATGATGAAAATAAAGGCGTCTACGCATGTTGTCCATCGTGCAAAAAGGAAGTTTTGCCTAGAGATTTATTGTAACTTTAGGAAAAGGGCGTGATCTTATCGTTTACTCTCGTAATGTAGCGGCTTTAGC
>NZ_JBFULJ010001423.1:0-626 GCF_056400385.1 Priestia sp. P5_B4 | reverse complement strand
CAAGAGTTTCTGGTATGTTGACTAGAGATATATAAAACCTATACTGAGGAGATGAGTGCTAGTTGTATTCTTGGAGAGTAACGAAATATAACCCCTTAAAAAGAGATAATAATGGTTACTTTCTCAATGATGAATGGACTTGTTTTTCTGAAGTAGGAATAAATGTAGAGATGGATGAATATTTGAAAGTGGAAAAAAAGTATATTAATGCCGTTATAACCTTCATGAATGAAATGAATATCAACAAACTTTATATAAAAGGGTTAGAACAATGGTCTGAAGATATAGAAGCTCAAAATGCAACTGAGTTCATATCAAAATTATGGATAGGACAATGGATAAGTATTCAAGAAGTAAAAAAGCTAGTAAAATTAACATTACGAAATGCAGTATGGTGTAAATTAGAGTTAGGAAATCAGTTCTTTGTCCATTTTGGCTATGATTATTATATGTACATAGGAACCTCTCAAAAATGTTTTAATGCTTTAGAAAAAGTAGTTTTAACAGGTCTCCATGTTGAGATGGTTGATTCCCCTTATCTATAACTTTGAAAAAAAATTTCTCAAATGTATGTTATATAAAGAATATTAGTTAATTAGCAGTCTTTGTTACTATTCGTCTAGAAT
>NZ_JBFULJ010001422.1:0-627 GCF_056400385.1 Priestia sp. P5_B4 | reverse complement strand
AGTAATAACAGAACAAGAGCTTAGAGAGATTGAAGGTGAAGTAGAAAAAGCAGTAGAACGCGCAGTTGAGCTAGCAGAAACAAGCGATTATCCTGATGCTTCGGAACTATTAACGGATGTTTATGTATCTTATTAATTAAAGGGGGAAAAGGAAATGACTAGAAAATTAAGCATGTCTGAAGCTATTAATGAAGCTATGAAACTAGCGATGCGAAAAGATGAGAATGTGATTCTTTTGGGAGAAGATGTAGCTGGCGGAGCGGAAATTGACCACTTGCAAGATGATGAGGCGTGGGGCGGGGTTCTTGGAGTGACAAAAGGGCTTGTACAAGAATTTGGACGTGAACGAATTCTTGATACGCCGATTTCAGAAGCAGCTTATATAGGAGCTGCAATGGGAGCGGCAGCTACGGGGTTAAGACCGGTTGCAGAATTAATGTTTAATGACTTTATTGGCTGCTGTTTAGATCAAGTGCTGAATCAAGGCGCAAAATTTAGATACATGTTTGGAGGAAAAGCTGAAGTGCCCGTCACGATTCGAACGACTCATGGGGCAGGGTTTAGGGCTGCAGCTCAGCATTCTCAGAGCTTGTACGCTTTATTCACTAGCATTCCTGGCATTAAAGT
>NZ_JBFULJ010001421.1:0-629 GCF_056400385.1 Priestia sp. P5_B4 | reverse complement strand
GCATAAAATGGAAGCAAAAGGTGTGCCTTCTATTAAAGAAGCGGCCAGCTATCCGCTGACGGAAGAAGAAGAGAAAAAAATGAAGAAGATGAAAGAAGCCATGATTATCGGAGACCCAGAAGAAGTACACGTCCGTCTTCAAGAAGTTCAAGCACGCTACGGAGCGGATGAACTCATGCTTGTCACCATTACACATGATCCGGCTGCCCGATTAAAATCATATGAGCTTGTCGCAGAGAAATGCAAAAAATAAGAGCCAAATGTCGGCTCTTATTTTTTATGCCCGTAATAGTACTCAAATAAGTGCTGAAATGCTTCTATAGCACGTAAAAAAGAAGCGGCATCTTGGCGGTCCTCTATTAACCAGCACGTGGCTAGTACAGAATGAGCGTATCCCCACAGTAAAATGCGTTTTTTACTTACGTTCAGTTCTTTTACAAATATATTGATTCGATGGTCAATTGTCTCTGCCACGTTTGTCTTAGGCAGATGATTTAAAAGAAAAGGGATAATTTCGTACTCTTTTTCTCCAATTAACCCTTTTGGATCAATTATTTTCCACGCCTCACCAGACTGTAAGATGTTATCATGATGCAAATCGCTAAAAAAGCTGCTGAGAAGTGCGGTTT
>NZ_JBFULJ010001420.1:0-629 GCF_056400385.1 Priestia sp. P5_B4 | reverse complement strand
CCCTTATAGAAGCCTTATTCATGGAAATAGCTATCGAAATCTTGAGAGAAGCTGGACTCAGGTTACCAAAACCAATTGGTCCAGCAATGGGCATTGTCGGTGGGTTAATCATTGGAGAAGCTGCGGTGCAGGCAGGAATCGTTAGCCCTATTTTAGTGATTATTGTAGCGTTAACTGCCATTTCATCGTTTGCTATTCCGCAATATAGCGTCGGGATTTCATTGCGTATTCTTCGCTTTATAGCTATGCTATGTGCTGCCATACTTGGATTATATGGAGTCGTTTTATTTTTCCTTTTTATGACCAGTCATTTGGTGAAACTAAAAAGTTTTGGCGTATCTTATATGAGTCCAGCGGTACCCTATCGTTTAAGTGAATGGAAAGATTTGATGGTCCGTATGCCTCTTATGATGATGAAAAGACGTCCAAAGATGATGCATACCAAAGATTCTCTACGAAAAGGATAGCAGCTTATGATAAAAGGAAGTGAACCAGTGGTAATGATAAATTCAAACGATCGTATTACGACGCCACAAACAGCTATTATTGTCATCAATTTTATACTTGGAACCGGTATTCTGACGTTGCCTCGAACAGCTGCGGAACAAGTGAAAACACCAGATGTGTGG
>NZ_JBFULJ010001419.1:0-629 GCF_056400385.1 Priestia sp. P5_B4 | reverse complement strand
TTTACGCTTCACGCCTAAATACGCAATTCCAACAAATGCCGCAAAGATGACAACTCCAATCGTGGAAGTTGAACGTGCGCCTGTTAAATCAAGGAACGGGTTAGCAGGTAATAATTCTACTACTTGCTGCGGGATTGTTTTTGCTTCTAAACTAGATAAATTATTTTCTAAGTCCTCTCCGCGCTGAAGTTCCACTTCCCCTTTTGTAATTTGGACAGATTCTAAATTAAAGCTCGTTGTTGTAAAAATACCAATTGCAGCTGCTATCGCTGTTGTGACAAGCAAAATCCCAATAATTAAACTACTAATCTTTCCAATATTGCTCGTCAATTTTAAGCGAGTGAATGCCGCTACAATCGATACAAATACAAGCGGCATAACAATCATTTGCAGAAACTTAACATATCCGCTTCCTACAATGCTAAACCAATCGGCGGTCGTCATCGTTACTTCATGAGTCGGACCATACACCCACTGAAGAGCAAAGCCAAAAATAATCCCTAGTCCAAGCGCTGTAAACACACGCTTTGAAAATGATACATGCTTTTTCTGCATCATAAACAGCCCCGCAAGCAATGCGAGCATAATGAGGATGTTTATGATGACTAATAAGTTATTCATAGATGTTC
>NZ_JBFULJ010001418.1:0-629 GCF_056400385.1 Priestia sp. P5_B4 | reverse complement strand
CGATAGAACTAGCGCGTGATCCAAAACATTTAAGTACGCCTCTTCACTTTATTATTCGAGAATATTTTAATTCACAAAAAATTGCCGTTAATTACTTAAAGAAGTTTATCTCTTTGCATTCGAATGAGGTAAGTGTAGATAAGATATTTATGTGGTATGACATTATTGTTAAAGCTTTTGATCTATCTATTTATATCTTTATTCAAGAATATCATAAAAATACGCAAGAACAGCTGAACGCTCAGAAAGAGTTAATTAATGAATTAAGTTCTCCTGTTATCATGCTTCAAAATAAAGTTGCACTTCTGCCTCTTGTGGGGGATATTGGAACGGTCAAAAGTCAGTTTATTTTAGAGAACACGCTTCAGCAATGCTCGGAAAAAGGCGTTGAACATTTATGTATTGACCTGCTCGGTGTAGCTACGATTGATACGATGATGGCACAAGAGATTTTTAATTTGGTAAAAGCTCTTCGTTTAATTGGTGTGCAAACAATTTTATCTGGAATTCGACCGGAAATTTCTCAAACTGCTATTCGTTTAGGACTTTCATTTGAACATGTTAAAACTACTTCTTCTCTTGCACAAGCACTTAATTCTATTGGTTAAGCATATGGCTCTCTATTACAG
>NZ_JBFULJ010001417.1:0-630 GCF_056400385.1 Priestia sp. P5_B4 | reverse complement strand
CCAGAGTGGCGCAGCGTGCCGCCGCATTGGATGGCCTCATTGCTACGCAAGAGCTCACGCTTCGCAATTAGGCCCTCCAACGCGACGACCGCCGCGCACCTCGCATCCGGTTGCGCGACAGCACTTGTTGAGTGGATGCGTAGTTTGATCGGTGCGCGCCAACTGCCAGCACACCAGACGGGCGGCGCCTTGCCCGTCGAGGGCATCGCGGCATACGCGGTGCAATGTCCGCGCCAGCGCGATGCCCTCTCTCGGGCTTCGGCACCTTCGCGGCGAACTGAGAAGAACAGCTATGCAAGCGTCTGAGATCTTCGCCCTGAAAGCGACGTGCTGGTACGCCGAAGTGCAGGACCGGGCCCGCTAAGAGACGGACCCTCTCCCCAACCCCTCTCCCGAAGGGAGACGGGCGCCGCTTGCCCATCAGATCACTGCGAGGAACATCGCCTGCCAGAGGCGACGAAGCACGACGGTGCGCGCGCCGAGGTGGGCGATGTTCCGTCCGTCTGGTGTGCTGGCAGTCGGCGCGTGCATCAACCGCCGACGAATCCATTCACCAAATGCTGTCGCGAGACCCCCAACTGCCGAGCGCAGCGGTGCGTCGTGTTGGATGTCCCTTTGCGGAGTGTTTGC
>NZ_JBFULJ010001416.1:0-632 GCF_056400385.1 Priestia sp. P5_B4 | reverse complement strand
ATCCAAAGCCAGCTGCCGTCTTTAAATAAAAATTGCTGCAGCCGCTGCGAAAATAAAAAAAAGAGCCAAGGCAAAGCAGAAACAAGGATGGGAATGACGCCGGAGCCGTTTTTTTCTTTAGTCATTCGGTAATACACTTTTCGCAAAATAGCGCTGTCTAGCGTAAGGTAAAGCTGCCGGATTTCTTCCATTTCCGCTAATTCATCAATTTCTTCTGCGTTTTGGTTTTGATGAGCTGCTTTTTTCAGTTTAAGGTAGACTTTATGAGCATCGCCGCGCAGTGAAAACATATACCAGCCTCCCGCATATTGTTTCGTCTTCTTTAACAGAGTTTGCAGGTGCATGTAAATATATACAAAAAGTTTCGTGATACGAAAGGATAAGAAAAAAGAAGTGAAAGCGTAAATCATTAGTAGAAAATAAGAGGAAACAGCTGATTTTCGCCCTTTTTAGGCACCTTTACACATCAAGTAGCAGCACATATACTAATAAAAGAACAATTAGTTACCTAGGTAAATAAAATGAAAGGTGAGGTGGGAAAAGTGAATAACTTGGTGTTTCATGAGCTTCATCAAAAGTCTAGATTGTCTATTAAAGAAGTAAATGAAGTGTTAAAAGCGTACGGGCTATAC
>NZ_JBFULJ010001415.1:0-635 GCF_056400385.1 Priestia sp. P5_B4 | reverse complement strand
GCTGCTTAGAGAGCTGATTTAACCCGGTAGTCTGTGCAGGCAGCATCACCATCGAAATACCAATCAACATCATCACGTGTAGCGCAACAATATAATCTACACTCGTAGAAGCAGTGAGTTGACTAAAAAGTACAAGAGATAGGATAACGAGCACAAGACCTGGAGTGACTRATGCTTTAGGACCAAACTTATCCACAACTCAGACATTAGACAATTTCTATACAATCATACTCATAACCTTTTAGAATCGCTTCGCTGTTCTAACTTACAATAACTATACAAAAAGCAGAACGATTATACGCTCTGCTTTTAAGTTCGAGAAGATAATATTATTGAGCCGTCGTCTTTTTGTCCGTTGAATGAACTTTATTACAAAGCTCATTCCAGTGCCAAAAACAATTCCCTTGACTCACTATAAAACAATCCAGCCATTTCTGAAAATTCATATGTAATACATGTGCATCTTGAAACGATGCGTTCCGCTTTTTTACTATTATATATGCAGAGTGCGCTGATTTTTTGGAGTCAATGATAATCTCTTCTTCTCCAACAGACCCAATTGTCATATAGAGACTCTGACTTTTGTAAGCTGTTTCTCTTACATCTTCTAAGCTATAAAGATTCCCTGCTATTTT
>NZ_JBFULJ010001414.1:0-636 GCF_056400385.1 Priestia sp. P5_B4 | reverse complement strand
AAAAGCAAAAGATAGCAGCGTCATAGAAAAGAAGATTCAAAGCGGCACGTTTCCTTTAGCTTTGCAAAAAGAAATTGTTTCTTCGTATGCCAATATTCAAGGTGCTGGTGTAAAAGCCGTAGCCGTAAGATCTTCTTCCGCACTTGAAGATTTGGAGAATGCGTCTTTTGCCGGACAGTATGAAACAATATTAAACGTAAGAAACAGAGAAGAACTTTTGACAAGTATAAAAAAATGCTGGGCTTCTTATTTTTCATCCGTTGTTCAAGCGTACGCCGAAGATAAAGAAATTTCGCTTTCTAATCCCCAGATGGGTGTCCTTGTACAAGGAATGGTTGAAGCCGATGTATCCGGAGTGATTTTTAGCGTAAATCCTATTACAGAAAGTGAAGATGAAGTAGTCATTAACGTGGCGTACGGCTTAGGAGAGGGAATCGTATCAGGTGGTGTTACGCCAGAYTTATTTATTATTCATAAACAGACAAAAAGTATAGTGAAAGAACTAGGATTAAAAGAGTATAAGCTAGTGTCAGGTTTTACAGGAATAACAAAAGCTGTGACAACGGATAAAGAAAAAAATGAATTTTCCATATCAGATGAAACAGCACTACAGCTGCTTTGTTTAACGAATCAAGT
>NZ_JBFULJ010001413.1:0-636 GCF_056400385.1 Priestia sp. P5_B4 | reverse complement strand
CATGTATTAGGCACGCCGCCAGCGTTCATCCTGAGCCAGGATCAAACTCTCCGAAGAAATGTTTGACTTGCTCAATTTAAAAAATAAAAATTAACGTTGACGTTTGTCGCTTTGTTCAGTTTTCAAAGTTCAACCGCCGCTCTTAAGCGACTTTAYYATCTTATCAAGTTATCAACGTAATGTCAACAACTTTTTAAAATTCTTTTTTTAGCTTCGTTGTTAACGGTATGTCTCAACGACGCTTTATAATAATAAAATATATTTTAACTAAAGTCAACGGTTTTTAAAGAAAAAATTAAAAACTATTATTTATAGATTTGAACAACGACTACTGCAACGTATTATAGACAAAAGCCAGCTGTAACTTTGCCTTCTTTGCTCCTGCGCTTTTACGTATTCTTTTTTATTATTCTTATAGAAGAAACTAAGAAAGAGCTGTCCATTAGACAGCCCTTTCCTATTTCCCTTTAAAACTAGGTCTTCTCTTCTCAGCAAATGCTTGAAGCGCCTCGAGACGATCTTCTGTCGGAATCGTTAACTCATATGCTTTTCGTTCAATTTGCAAACCAGTCTGCAAATCGGCCTTCATTCCTTCTTTAATAGCAAATTTTGCTTGCTGAAGTGCAATTGGCCCAT
>NZ_JBFULJ010001412.1:0-637 GCF_056400385.1 Priestia sp. P5_B4 | reverse complement strand
CGGCGATCATGGGCTCGTCGCGCGCAGCACGGCGCTGGCCATCCTGACGCAGGGGCTGGTCATCGGCATCTACGTGCTCCTGGCGCGGGATCTCGGCCTGTCGCTGCCGGCCGCCGAACTCGTCGCCGCGGTGGTGATCGCGAATCTCGCCACGCTGGTGCCGATTTCGCTCGCCGGGCTCGGCGTGCGGGAAGCGGGACTGACCTTCCTGCTCGCACAGCATCCGGGTGTCGGGCCCGATCGCGCGATCGCGCTGTCGTTGGCGGCGATGGCCGTGCTGTTGCTCGCCGCGCTGGCCGGTGCACTGCTCGAAGCCCGGCACGCGGTGTCGGCGGCCGCGCGCCTGGGTCGTTAATCGCAGCGCGCGCGCAACACGCCCAGGACGGGCCCCGCGCGCCCCGCGCGCACGATGAACTCCGCGCCCGGCGCGACCCACTGTCCCGTTTTTGCATGGCCGCGTGCGGGGCCCTGGGCGAACAACGTCGCCTTCGCCGCCCCTGGCGCGCGGACTTCGATGGCGACGCCTTGCGCGGTGCCGTGCCAGGCGATCGTCGCCACCTGCGCGGTGCCTGCGCTGCAAAGCGCGGTCGTGTCGTATGCGAGGCTCGCCTCGCCGCCACCGGCGAGGGCCACCGTC
>NZ_JBFULJ010001411.1:0-638 GCF_056400385.1 Priestia sp. P5_B4 | reverse complement strand
CTTTAATCTGAGGGAAAAACGAGCGGATCAGCTGTTTTTTTAAATTCGTATACTGAAACGTAATAAATTTCCCTTCCTTCGCTAATACACTGCGCGTGTTTTGCAAAATACTGTCCGACACTTCAGACGTTAAAGAAGCAAAAGGAAGACCTGATAGTACGTAATCCACTTTTGGAATATCATACTGTATCAAGTACTTTTGAACGTTTTCGGCGGATCCGTGTATCACATACACATTTTTTTCATCTCTTACTTGTTCCTTTACTTTTTCGTAAAAATGCCGATTGTATTCGATAAGAAGCAAAGTTGTACAAGCGCTTCGTCTTCTTATTAATTCACGGGTAAAAACTCCGGTTCCTGGCCCGTACTCTACTATACAGTCTGCATGTTCAAAATCAATCCCTTTTACCATTTTTTTCGCTAAGTGCGTAGAGCTCGGCAAAAGTGCGCCTACCGTTCGCGGCTGGTGAAAATATTGATACATAAAAGCTAAATTCRTTTTCTATTCCTTCTTTCTACTCTTTCTTTCTAGAATAGAAAAAAAATCTAAAGAAACGTTAAGTAAATTTCTTAAGAATTCTTAAGAAAACAAAAAGGAGGATGGGACAAACGTATTTTAGTTGAAGGAAGATCCGAAC
>NZ_JBFULJ010001410.1:0-641 GCF_056400385.1 Priestia sp. P5_B4 | reverse complement strand
TTTCTATTGATTTTTTTCTCTTTTTATACGAAAATATAAAAAAGGGAGGAAATATCATGAAAATCAAAAAAGCACTTCGCATCTTTATTGGAGCAAACGTCCTTGTATTATTAACATTTGGCCTTCTTCCAGCACTATTAGTTAACCCTGATATTGACCTAATTCAATCATTTATTAATTATATAGGCAAGGATTAATTCCGCTTAAAATAATCTAAATTTTCAATCTATTATTTTTATAAAAAAAGACAGCGCAGGCTGTCTTTTTTAGTAGGTTTACACGTTTATTTAGTTGAAAACAGCTTTTTAACATCTATTTTTTGATCTTTAACAATCGTATATGTCGCCTGCTTTTTATCTTCAAAGCTAAATGCTTTTATGTAGTCATTATCGTAAATCGTTAAGCCGTACGCATCTTTTCCATTTTCGACGATTTTTACCCAGTAAGCTTGGTCAAACTTTGGGTCGAGCTCCTTGCTTTTTTTCACTTCTACTTTTGCCAAAGAATGTACGATTTGCTTTATCTCTTTTTTATCATCTACTACACGCTTTCCTTCGTCTGTATCTATTTCAATACGCGTAACGTTTGCTTCATCTACTTTTATGACGTCTTTTAACTGATAGGCTTTCCCGGTATATGTA
>NZ_JBFULJ010001409.1:0-643 GCF_056400385.1 Priestia sp. P5_B4 | reverse complement strand
GAGCTAGGGAAGCTGCTGGCTGAAAAAGGGCACGAAATTCATTTTATTTCCTCTAGCATGCCTTTTAGATTGACGAAAGTATATCCAAATATTTATTTTCACGAAGTAGATGTAAATCAGTACTCCGTCTTTAAATACCCTCCGTATGATTTGGCTTTATCCAGTAAAATGGCTGAAGTGGCTAAAAGAGAAAAGCTTGACATTATTCATACGCACTATGCAATCCCCCATGCCGTTTGCGGGATTTTAGCTAAACAAATGGTGGAGCACGAAGTGAAAATTGTGACGACTCTTCATGGGACAGACATTACGGTTCTAGGAGAGGATCCATCGTTAAAAGATTTAATTAAATTTGGAATTGAGAAATCAGATGCAGTGACGGCTGTATCTCAGTCACTTGTTGATCAAACTCACCATTTGATTAGTCCAGATAAAGAAATTGAAACGATGTATAATTTTATTGATGAACGAGTTTATCATAAAAAAGAAGTGCAGTATTTAAAAGCGGAGTATGGCATATTAGAAAATGAAAAAGTCGTTATTCATATTTCAAACTTTCGTCAAGTCAAAAGAGTTACAGATATAGTCAAAACATTTGCTATTATTAATAAAAAGCTTCAGTCTAAGCTGCTCCTTGTAGGAG
>NZ_JBFULJ010001408.1:0-644 GCF_056400385.1 Priestia sp. P5_B4 | reverse complement strand
TGGTAACGGTGCTTACAAAAACTTACGACGTTGCGCAATCATTATTAACTGACGACGTATTAAAAGAAGATCTACTTGGTGGAGTAAAAGAATTTATCGAGCCGGTAGAAGGAACAGTAAAAGGTCTTGCAGCTACTGCAATCGAAGCAAACGATCGTGCAGAAGCAAATGCTTCTAATTCAATCGGTTTATTCGGTTTATTACGCATGCTTAAAGATCCACAAGCTCAAAAACTATTCCGCTTTGCACAAGCGTATTTAGACATTACAAACGAAAAACAAAAATAATTTTCATTAAAAAGTGTGGACGGAGGATCGACTATGTCAAAACATATTTTAATTTTAGGCGGCGGTTACGGTGGTTTATTAACTGCAATGACAGCTCGCCAACACCTAAGTGCGGATGAAGCAAAAATTACAGTAGTGAACCGTTTTGCTACTCACCAAATCATTACAGAATTACACCGTCTAGCTGTAGGCGGCGTTTCTGAACAAGCGGTAGCTTTACCACTTGATAAATTACTTAAAAACTACAACGTTGATTTAAAAATTGCAACGGTAAAAGAAATCTCACCAGATCAACGTGAAGTATCTCTTGAAGATGGTACAAAATTAAGCTACGACTACCTTGTTACAGCTTTAGGT
>NZ_JBFULJ010001407.1:0-644 GCF_056400385.1 Priestia sp. P5_B4 | reverse complement strand
GCTAAAAGACGGTGCGCCTGTGGAGAGCCGCGACGGTGAAGAAAATAAATTCAACTACATTCCGCTTGGTGTCGGCGTTATTATTTCACCGTTTAACTTTCCGTTAGCGATCATGGCAGGAACAGCAGCAGCAGCAATCGTAGCAGGAAATACAGTTCTATTAAAACCGGCTAACAACACACCGGTTATCGCAGCAAAATTTGTAGAAGTAATGAAAGAAGCTGGCCTTCCAGACGGCGTACTGAACTACGTGCCGGGAAGCGGAAGCGAAATTGGCGACTATTTAGTAGATCACCCAAAAACACGCTTCGTTTCATTTACAGGTTCACGTGAAGTAGGCTGCCGCATCTATGAACGCGCGGCAAAAGTACAGCCTGGTCAAATCTGGCTAAAACGCGTTATTGCTGAAATGGGCGGTAAAGACACGGTCGTTGTAGATAAAGATGCTGATTTAGATTTAGCTGCTTCTTCTATTGTATATTCAGCATTTGGCTTCTCTGGACAAAAGTGTTCAGCAGGCTCTCGTGCAGTTGTTCACCAAGACGTATACGATATCGTTCTTGAAAAAGCAGTTGCGCTGACAAARACATTAACAATGGGCAGTCCTGAAGATGTGAACACGTATATGGGACCTGTTATTGACC
>NZ_JBFULJ010001406.1:0-645 GCF_056400385.1 Priestia sp. P5_B4 | reverse complement strand
CCAAAAATCCCCATCGCAAAACCGCGTCGGTCAGGCGGGAATAATGTAAAGATAACGTTGGTAATTAACGGAAATAAAATCCCTGCTCCTGCTGCTTGCACGACGCGTCCTACTAAAATAACGGAAAATGTCGGTGCAATACCGCAAAGCAGTGTTCCTACTGTAAACAGACTCATTGCTGTAATATACAGCTGCCTTGTAGTAAATCGATTCATTAAAAATGCTGTAATTGGAATAACAATTCCGTTTACTAACATAAAGATGGTTGTTAACCAGTTGCCCGTAGCCGCCGTTACATGGAAATGATCCATCATTTGCGGAAGCGCAATGTTAATCAGCGTTTGATTTAAAAAAGCGACGAGCGCTCCCATTATCATTACGCCAAAAATAGACCGAGTTCGGGCTTGATCGGACTGTTGTGTTTGTGTATTCATTTTAACAAGACCTTTCCCTTTAAAATTATCTGTATGTAAATCTTCAGATGACAAACAGGTTAAGAATATATTTTATGTGTTCATTCTATTAATTTATGTCACGAATATTTAATGAACTTAATTATATACCGGATAAATATATCCGTTTCCGAAATATTTGTCAACAAATATGATCATTTTCGTAAAACTTTTCCATCAGTATATATAAAGT
>NZ_JBFULJ010001405.1:0-646 GCF_056400385.1 Priestia sp. P5_B4 | reverse complement strand
GTCATACAATCTTTTACTAAAGTAGCTACAACTTATTATGGCAATCCATCCTCCCTCCATCAGTTTGGCGTACAGGCGGAGAATTTGTTGAGCCGCTCGCGTGAGCAAGTAGCAGAATTGCTGCACGTATCGTCAAATGAAATTATCTTTACATCTGGAGGAACGGAAGGGAATAATTTGGCTATTAAAGGCGTAGCGATGCAATATAAAAGCCGAGGTCAGCATATCATTACGACAAATATTGAACATGATTCTGTTCATGAACCATTCAAGCAGTTAGAAGCCCTAGGATTTAACGTTACGTATGTTCCGGTAGATTCCAGTGGATTTGTATCACCTGCGGCTATTGAATCAGCTATTACAGATGAAACCATTTTAGTATCTGTTATGCATGTAAATAATGAGATTGGCACCATTCAGCCAATTGAAGAAATTGGACAGATGCTGACGAACTATTCAAAGGTGCTTTTTCATGTCGATCATGTGCAGGGAATTGGAAAAGTTCCGCTTTCTTTAGCGGATCATAAAATTGATTTATGCACATTATCAGGACACAAAATTCACGGCTTAAAAGGGACGGGAATTTTATATAAACGAAATGGAGTTCAGCTTCATCCGCTGCTTAGCGGAGGCTCTCAGGAAATGC
>NZ_JBFULJ010001404.1:0-646 GCF_056400385.1 Priestia sp. P5_B4 | reverse complement strand
ATACTATCTTAGAGAGCTTTTATGATTTAAAGGAAATAGTAAGTTCTTTTAATAATCTCCATGAGAAGTACAATTGGTTGTTAAGTGATTTAGATGGATCTTTTCCAGAAAAGTACCTTAATTACTTTACTGACTACAGAATTTACAACAATGGAATAAACGGCAATACGTACTGGATTACAGGTGAAAAGCTCACGGAGCTTGCTAATAAAGAGGATATCTATTTTATATGGGGAGTTTTCTCTGCCTTTGATAAGAAAGAAATTATAAATTTAGATGTGCTTGAAGAAGAGCCTTATGCTGATGGTAATCCGGATTTTTGGATTGAAGAACCAATAATTCAGCACCCTAAAGCAACTATGATTTAATTTTGAATTCTCCTTTCTAATCAATAAGATCATAGTAGCCTTTTATTTCTATAGGTTTCACTACCTGAAATTTAACACCAAGGTATTAGCGAACGGTTATTAAAAAAGTAATGCAGCAAACCTATGATGTGGTGCATTACTTTTTTGTACYTTCATTCTTTCCATATCTGTTCAAAATAATATTTAGTACAATCAAAACTAAAAATATGGATAAAGTGTAATACCCTGGCCAACTTTTATYTCTCCAAATCAGATTGAAGACTGTACTGGATAATATT
>NZ_JBFULJ010001403.1:0-648 GCF_056400385.1 Priestia sp. P5_B4 | reverse complement strand
GTACAGGCAGTATTAAATGAAAATGATGAAGATRTTTTTAATTGAATAAATTTTATAAAAATTCGCAGACGAATAAGTTTACTGCGAATTTTTTGTTTGCTAATAATAAAATATTTATTTTTACAAGGATTAGAGCTAGAAAGAGCCGAGAGACCAAGCTGGAGATTGAAACCAAGAGAATTAGCCGGTTAGATAGAACTTAATGAAAGTTGGTTAAGAGTACAGTGTCATGTAAGGTAAGTCATAAATTTAAAGGTGTCGATGGAAAATACAAAAGAGAGGTAAAAGAATGATTAACTAATGAGATTAATTTGTTAATGAAAACTTTGTAAGGGGCAGTGTGAATATCGATTGCATTTTCTAGGCAATCGGTGCTTTTATTAAACGCATTTGCGCACTTCAGTATTTATTTTCTATTTTATAAAAGTTACGGCTTATAAAATAGAATAGCGCCAAAATAGCTTATCCCAATCGCTAGTCATTGCAAGTATCTAAACAAATAAGGTGGGTCACTCTATGATGACTAAAGGAACGAAAAGATTTTTTAGGTAAGGTTAACTGGAATTCTTGAAAGTTAATCTAAGGAGTGAAAACAGCAAAATGAAAGAATATGAAGATAAGTTTAGTGAATTACAAGCTGATATGATA
>NZ_JBFULJ010001402.1:0-649 GCF_056400385.1 Priestia sp. P5_B4 | reverse complement strand
ACTATCTACAGTTGCTGTCAAAAAATAATATAAAAAATCAAAATGATTTCCTCTTCTCATGGCATCACTCAAGTAATGAGCATAAAGATTATTATTTGATAGCTTCCTCTTTACGACTGTTCCAAAATCATACAATTCATTAACAGCTGTATTCACAAGGTATTCCTCCTTCTAAAGTTCAGACGGTTAAAAACCGGATACCACATAGTTACTATAAGCTGAACGGGAAAACTTTTTAACTGCGTGTAGAAAGAACACTCTACTTTCTATAATGAAAATGCTACGTAATATTGCAGGTGGAAGCTGTTACATAAGCGTATTATATTAGAAAACGGGAACTTGTATGGATACGCGTAGAAGATAATGGGGAAGAGAGAAATTATCCATGTAGCAAAGGAATGTTAATCCTATGGGCAATTTAATTAGCTTGATTTGATGATTTTTGCACTAATACCATAATAAGATCACTAAAAAGAAATCATTGATAAACTAATAATTAGACTTTCTCCTTACCAGCTTCAAAGAGAATTAGGAGGTTTTATTTTATATATATTCTTTTTAAAACTAAATTCCCCTGCTCTATTTCTTCTAGTAAATCTTTAATCTGTTTACATAAATTAATCCTCGAATTTAACATTTCGTTTTCTTT
>NZ_JBFULJ010001401.1:0-654 GCF_056400385.1 Priestia sp. P5_B4 | reverse complement strand
GTTAAAAAAGTGCTTGTTAAATTTGTATCAATCGTTTTTGTCCAATCTTCTGGTGATAGTTCTTCAATAGAAGAGAACGTACCGTTGATGCCTGCGTTAATAGAAACAATATGTAATTGACTCCATAAGCTGCAGATCGTTTCGATACTCTCTTTTATACTTTCAGAGTCAGATACGTCTATTTTAATGGCTATACACTCTCCGCCGCTCGACATGATGGTCTCTTTTACTTCATGTAATTTTTCTTCCTCTAAATCTAAAAGAGCAACGCGCGCTCCTTGTTCAGCTAGTGTAATGGCTGAAGCGCGTCCAATTCCAGACGCCGCTCCCGTCACAAGCGCAACTTTTCCAGTTAATGCAATCATTTGGAACCCCTCCATATAAAAATGTTGTTTCCTTTCTTTAGCCTATACGAAGGAAATAAAAACCTCTTTTAAAATATTTGTGTTTAAATTTGCTAAAAGATGMCAAAAGGAAAAGAGAAAACAGCGGCGAATTATTAATATGACTCCAGAACATGAAAAAGCTAATGTCAAATGGGCCTACTTGAGCAGCTAAAGATTATACCCTGTCTTTTCAGAAGAATGTTTATATAAAATTTTACATCAGAGGGACTTGCAAATCGTTCCTTGAAAGCTTACACTAGTAAAGCAC
>NZ_JBFULJ010001400.1:0-657 GCF_056400385.1 Priestia sp. P5_B4 | reverse complement strand
GTAATCGCGCACGTCGAAGCGCTGGAACACCGCGATCGCGCGATCGAGTTCCTGCAGCGCTTGCGGCAGATGCCCGCGCTGCGTTTCGATGCGCCCGAGGTTGACGCCGACGGTCGCGGCTTCCACCAGGTCGCCCGAACGCTGCATCGCGATGCGCGCCATGCTCATGTCGTGCACGGCGCCATCCATGTCCCCCTGCTGCACGCGCGCGACGCCGCGTCCGTTGTAGGCATTGCCTTCGAGAACCGGATCGTCCGGCTTTCCGCGCGCGATGATCGACAATGCCTGACCGTAGTGTGCTTCGGCGGCCGGGTAAAGCTCGCGGCGGATGTCCACCGCGCCGCTTCCCATCAGCGCTTCGGCGCGTACCTCGTCGTCGGACGTGGCTTGCAGGATCGAAGCGAAAAGACGCGCGGCCTCGTCAACGCGCCCGGCGC
This sequence comes from Priestia sp. P5_B4, assembly GCF_056400385.1. Taxonomy (NCBI): domain Bacteria; kingdom Bacillati; phylum Bacillota; class Bacilli; order Caryophanales; family Bacillaceae; genus Priestia; species Priestia sp. P5_B4. The sequence continues at coordinate 220 of NZ_JBFULJ010001400.1, read as the reverse complement.
GAAATGCGAGCTGGCCTTCGCGCAATCGAAGGCGGGGGTCGGTGCGTTGGGATGCGGGCGCGGTTTCGATGAGGCGCCTTGCATTCGCAATCTGCCCGACGAACAGTTCGGCGTCGACCTGCTGCAGCCGTTCGATGAGCGCACTTGGCGCTTCGTCGGCGGTCGTGCGGCCGATGCGCCGCAGCCACGCGTCGGTGGCGGCCGCGGCGGCGGTGAGCGC
>NZ_JBFULJ010001399.1:0-659 GCF_056400385.1 Priestia sp. P5_B4 | reverse complement strand
GCTTCATTTCCATTTTCATACTCTTTCTTGTTCTTATTTTTGTAATTGAGCAAGGAAATGTTCCCTATTAACAACATCTACACAAATAAAACCATCGGCTAAGATTTAGCTGATGGTTTGGTTCGTTGGAATCTTTATTTATTTCTAAGAATGYTCATCTACATAACCTGGCTCCTAAAGGAGCGGCAAAAGAGATACTCATACCTTTCCAACACATCAAATAAACATATACAGAATAATACCTCTGATGGGATTCGAAAGGAGAAATCACCTTTGACAAAATATCGGATCATGACCTTTGATGGAGGCGGCACTTTAGGTGCTTTAAGTTTACAACTTTTGAATAGATTGGCTTATCAAAACCCCAAGTTAATTAGTGAAACCGATGTTTTTTCAGGAAATTCGATCGGTTCATTTACTGCTATCGCATTAGCAAGCGGAAGATCACCAGAAGAGACGTTTCAGTTTTTCAAAGATCACATCTTACCGGCGTTCAGCGTTTCCCGACCGGGCGGACCTGTTTTTAACCAACAACTACCCTATTCTGGTTTTATTAAAGCCATACGAACGTTTTTCCCCCGAGACCTTCGCCTTAGAGACTTAAAAAAACGAATTGTTGTGCCTGCCTTTCACTTATTTTCACCGGAGCTGAACCGTTG
>NZ_JBFULJ010001398.1:0-659 GCF_056400385.1 Priestia sp. P5_B4 | reverse complement strand
GGTAACAATATCGTAGATTCCTTTTCCGGTTTMCATAGATTGAGTTAATTTGTTTCTCAATTTCATACTCATATAAAAAATGCAAGCACCATCCGTATTTTTACAGAGATACTTGCACTTTTATAGTCGTTATATACCAAAAAATTTCAAAAGAATATCAAATATGATGATCTATCGATTCAAGCCAAAATGAATTCTACTAAGCTCGCATATCAATACTAAATTAAAGCTTATTATTTTTCACTTCTTCAAACCACTCATCAGCAATATGACTGGCTGTTTTAATATCGTCATGCGTATAAACTAAGTTATACTTGTATTCAGCTTTAAATTTTCCGCTTCTTACATCATAGATTAATTTCATCTCAGTAGGCATATCTCTTTGATGCTCTTGACACAATACTTTAATTTTCCCGATATCCTCATTTAAAATATCTAATACCATAAAATTTCGTGCTGCGGATGTATCGTAGCTTTCCTCCCCCTCTTCCAAAGCATCATTCAATTTATGGGGTTCTACGTATTTACCATTAATCAAATAAAAAAAGTCACTTGAGGTAACTCCTCCTTCACGTGAAGCATAAACATATACTTTCTCAGCTCTATCTTCAACGTACTCCATACATATAGATATCATATCAGCTTGTAATTCACTAAAC
>NZ_JBFULJ010001397.1:0-660 GCF_056400385.1 Priestia sp. P5_B4 | reverse complement strand
GCTACACTGTAAGAAAGCGACTTCTTGTCGCACCATAATGTCTCTTTCCGGAACACACGAAAAAAAGAACCCCTTGCGCCGCAAGGGGTTTAAGATAATATGACGACTTACTTTATGCAGCTTTTTATACATCCTTGATATGACTACGTTTACTCGATACCCAAATGGAAGGCGGATGTATAAAAAGTGCACCTTTTATACATATGCTGAGACCTATAAAAAATAGTATTTATCGAAAAATTATGATAATATTGATTTGCAGCTATCTTTTCGATACTTGTTATACGTTCGAACCCTGATTAAAATAAAAAGCAACCTCGTTTTCCAATGGAGTGACCCCTGTCAAATAGACAGTCTGAAGAAAGCTACCTATGCAGCCTGAGTTCTATACTGATAAGGACTCAGGTTATTTAATTTTTTTTGAAATCGTTCGTGATTATAAAAATGTATGTATTGGTGGACTGCATCCTTCACTTCACTGGCTGTTTGGAATGTATGAAGGTGAAAACACTCTGATTTAAAATGACTAAAGAAACTCTCTATGCAAGCATTATCCCAACAGTTCCCTTTCCTAGACATACTCACTTTTATTTGGTATTTCGCTAGTAATTGATGATAAGTACAGGATGTATATTGGATTCCTTGATCACTATGTAAGAG
>NZ_JBFULJ010001396.1:0-661 GCF_056400385.1 Priestia sp. P5_B4 | reverse complement strand
AAGCAAGACTTTCTCATGCAGAGTATGAATGAAGTTCTAGAAGAGCTAATAGAGAAAGTAAAGCCTAAACAAAATAATGAGGATTCCGCAGCAGTAGAAGAAAACGATGAATCCGTTTCTTTCTTAAAGCTTTTTGAATTCATCTATGACCATGCCGATTATTTTAAAGTTATGCTAAGTGATCGAGGATTACCTCAATTTAGAAGTCATATGACGGAAATTGTAAAGAAAAGAGTGTATGGAGAGCTAATCTCTTCGATTGGAGAAGCAGAGGATGGACTTGATATCCCTGAAGATATTCTGATTAGTTATATCACATCAGCTCATATAGGTGTCATTTGTTCTTGGTTAGAAAGCGATATGAAATTCAGCCCTGCATTTATGGCTGAAAAATTAACCAGCTTAACACTTTCAGGGCCAATTCGAGTGGCAGGTTTAGAAAATAAGATAAAGCTTCCTTACTGAAGCTTTATTTTTTAGTTTGTTCAAATGCGGATAAACATTTTTCTTCTTTACCCTAGCTACTGTGATGGTTAGAAGAAACATGAATGCCTCATTTTTAGTTTTTTACAATCATGAAAGGCAGAAAGGAATTGTAGTATGAAAATAGAAAAACACTGGGGGATTTCCTTACTGGCAGTTTTAGCTATTGGTCCTGGTT
>NZ_JBFULJ010001395.1:0-661 GCF_056400385.1 Priestia sp. P5_B4 | reverse complement strand
AACGTCTACCGTGCGCTCATCGCCTTCATAATCATATCCCCAAATTAATTGAATAAGCTGATCACGAGTAAAAATCTTTCCTGGAGAACTAACTAACGTGAACAGTAATTCAAACTCTTTTAACGGCAGCTGTTCGCTTGTTTCTCCTGCACTCATCTCTAATTTGGTACGGTCTAGTTTTATATTCCCCATATAGATTACATTGTTAGCTTCTACTCGGTACCTGCGTAAAAGAGCCTTTACACGAGCAACCATTTCCTGAGGATCAAAAGGCTTCACGACATAGTCGTCTGTTCCGATATCAAATCCTTTTAGCTTATCATGCGATTCGCCTCTAGCTGTTACCATTAAAACCGGTATATCAAAATACTCCTTAATTTCCTTTGTTAGTTCCCATCCGTCTTTAAATGGCATCATGATATCAACGACCGCTAGATCAMTTCGAAACTCTTCCATTTTCGCCCACGCTTCTTCACCATCTGCTGCTTTTATAATTTTGAATCCTTGATTTTCTAAATATAATGATATCAGCTCTCGAATATGTTGATCATCATCTGCAACTAATATTTGAATCATACATGTCTCTCCCTATTCCTAAGTTTGTCCAGCTTTTACGCACAGTAAGCTCTCTGTTTATAGTAAACAGAGAGCCGCATAAGAT
>NZ_JBFULJ010001394.1:0-662 GCF_056400385.1 Priestia sp. P5_B4 | reverse complement strand
AAAGGTAAAAATTGAACATCTACAAAACACCAAAAAGGACAAACCTCCTAACTTATTTGTCCTTTTTAAATAGAATAATTCTCTCAATTAATAATCAAGAATCTGCTTAGTATACGTAGTAAAATCATTTAAATGCTTATCTAATATTTGCTGCAGAATATCTTGATTGATCGCTTGATAATCGTGAACAGCAATGTTTCGAAACCCTACCATAGCTTTCATTCTATACGCAATCTCATTTGTAATGATTGTGATTCTAACATACCAAAAGCTTCTCTGCTGGTTTGAGGAAGACCTAATCGTTCTTCAGCTATAAGGATAGGTTCTGTACGTTCTTTTATTTTCTTTTTAAACTTATGGCAACTATATATTTATTTTATATTGAGAAGAGTGTTATGTTTCTCACACATTCTTTCTTATTATAATCTACTTGTGGCCTTCACATTCTCTAACCGGAACTTTCATAACACTATTTTTTTACCCCTTAATAAGTTCAACTAGATAAAAATATTTGTTGATATATGTAATTTTTTGAAGGTAAATAAGTTGAACTAAAGGATTGAAATCCCGCCCTTCTTCTTGTATAATAAGTTCAACTTAAAAATGAGGTGTATAAACATGAAAATTTCACGTTTTAATAAAGACTGTGGAAACTCCGTTGA
>NZ_JBFULJ010001393.1:0-664 GCF_056400385.1 Priestia sp. P5_B4 | reverse complement strand
AAAAGACATGCGTTGAATTGAACTTGCCTGAAAAAGGTCGTTATGGAGTTGGAATGATCTTTTTCTCAAATAACGAAGACGAGCGTCGAGAAATCGAAGCTTATATTAATAAATTAATTGAAGAAGAGGGACAAACGTTACTAGGTTGGAGAACTGTACCTGTAAATGTCGGAAAAATCGGAAAAGTCGCAAAAGAAAGCTGTCCGTACGTACGACAAGTATTTATTGGGGCAAATGACGGTATTCAAGATGACTTAGCGTTTGAACGCAAGCTATATGTTATTCGTAAGCAAGCGGAAAATTGGGCGCAGGCGCGTCAAAACCGTTTTTATTTTACGAGCCTTTCAAGTAGAACAATTGTGTACAAAGGGTTATTAACGCCTGAGCAAGTTGATGCTTTTTATCTTGACCTACAAGATGAAGACTTCACTTCAGCGTTTGCTTTAGTGCATTCTCGCTTTAGCACAAACACGTTCCCAAGCTGGGAAAGAGCACATCCAAACCGTTATTTAATTCATAACGGTGAAATCAATACGCTTCGCGGTAATCAAAACTGGATGAGAGCACGTGAACAGCAGTTTGTTTCGGACGCATTTGGTAAGGATTTGCCGAAGGTTCTTCCAATTTTAGATGCTGAAGGAAGCGACTCATCCATGTTAGATAA
>NZ_JBFULJ010001392.1:0-664 GCF_056400385.1 Priestia sp. P5_B4 | reverse complement strand
GGGTTAAGGATAATTAGTGAAGGTTGATTGTAATGTCATATTTAAAGAAAAAATTATACTGCTTTGTGGTTATATAACAATGGTACTTGTGAAATTAAGAAACAAGATTCATTAGGAAAAGTTAAATTAGTATCATTTTCTTAGTTTAAAGTGCTAAAAAAACATCAGTTTTTTCTAATCMGATGTTTTTTAAGTACTTATAAATTTAGTTTTAAGGGTTAGAAAAGATACATTTTCACGAATGGGTTGTTAACTGTCGTCAAGAGGATAGTTTAAGTGAAAGTGTATTAAATAAAAGGTTTTAAGATTTATACACAATGTAGACAAATAGCGAATAAGGGATACTTTTTATGTAGTGACCCTTATTCGGATTATAGTTCAACTCTTCCAGGTATTTTTTATTAGGAAATGAATAGTTTTATCGTGTGAATATTCAATTTTTATCTAGATTTGGCCTTTTGTTATTCAAATTCATACAAGATTTTTTATTGTCTAGTAGATGCTTAATTTCTTTGAAGCTTACAAAACTTTTATTTTGTTGATCTAAAAGTCGAAAACGAAGGGACTTCAAGCTTGTGCTTAGTGTAATTGTTGTTGCTTTCTGTAATGGTGGCGTAGACTCATGCGCCTTTTCTAAATTATAGTTTGGAACTCTTGGAGCCAA
>NZ_JBFULJ010001391.1:0-666 GCF_056400385.1 Priestia sp. P5_B4 | reverse complement strand
GGTTTTTCCAAGACAAGAATAGTAGTTTTTAAGGTACTATTAGCACTGGAAAAACCATAGTTAATTTTCTCGTTCTTCTGCATTGTTTTTAGGGGCAATACTTTTGTACTTCGATAAGCTGGAACGAGTAAAAAGAATTGAATAATAACAAACATTACAACTGTAAGGATAATGGCAGTACCTACGTTAAAGTCAGATGGAAAGGAAGATATTTCTGACACTTTTCCTAACCAGCTATATAAGTACCTTTGACTGCAAAAGGTTAGCAAAAATCCTACACCTGTACCTACGGTGTTTATAACGGTGCTTTGAAGTATGATAATCTTGCTAATCTGTTTAGCACTGGCTCCTATTGAACGCATAATGGCGAACTGATTCCTCATCTTGTAGAGCAAAAGCTCAAAGTTTGAAATGAGAATAAGAGACGTGATAGTTAACACCAATGCCGATAAAACAATAATAAATGTATGTAAGGATTGTAAATTATTTTGCACGCCTGCATCTTGTTCAGCTATATCAATACGTAAGTTCTTGTTATAAGATTTTATACGATCGGCCAACTTTAAGGCGCTCTTATTCTTGCGTGCCTTTATTAATAAATAAGTTGCTTCTGCGCTGCTTTTTTCTTTTGCTTGAATATAGTCTTTTACGTTTTTTTGATTAAGT
>NZ_JBFULJ010001390.1:0-666 GCF_056400385.1 Priestia sp. P5_B4 | reverse complement strand
TACTTTAACTCCCATCTATAAAACTATTTAAAACCTTACAGTTAAGGCCGTTTTTGAAAAAGTATTAATAAATGTAAGTATAATAGCTAATTCTATTATATGACAGCATTAGATGAGCCAGTGAACTTTATTTACAGACGCGTTTACAAAACTCTACTTTAAGCTTTCTTACCCAAATTATTTTGTTCAAAGTATTCTTTTTTCATATCTTTTCTGCTTTTAAAACTTACTCGTCCTGTGTCTTTGATACATACGTTATATTAATCCTCTCATAAAGAAAAAAGCTCTCCAAGAAACATATAGGAGAGCTTTTAAAGGTTGCATACATTTTTTTATCGTTGGGATTCTCTATATCCAGCTGCCTGTGCATCCGCTTCTGAACAGAACCAAACAATGTTATCTTGAGTTCTGTCATAATAAGCTCCGMCAGGTACGTGGTAAATTTTCGAGTTTTTGTTACCTTTGATTTGACCCGAACAAGACATATTAGACTGTTGATCATCACTCGGATCATTTTCAAATGGCTTATAATTTCCACTGTTGCTAGTAGAACTGCTAGTTGTAGCCTGTTGACTAGCTGCTTGTTGTTGAGCTTTACGCTCTGCTTCTTCTTTTGCCGCTTGCYCCTSAGCTTTTYGTTYYGCTTCTTCTTTTGCYGCTTGCTCC
>NZ_JBFULJ010001389.1:0-669 GCF_056400385.1 Priestia sp. P5_B4 | reverse complement strand
CGCCACTTCCCAATTACATAACCAATTCCCATAAAAGCTACAATTAGCAGCGTGGGACCAGAACCAATTGTTAATAGCAAAATTGCCAACGCTAAACCTGCCAGAATACCAAGTACTCGGCCACGGTACGGAATCAATTTATCTGGAGTACTCATTATGTCCCTCCTTCATCACACAACACGCTCTTTCTTTCGTGTTTGTGTATCTGTTAAGTCAACACGGACGGAGTGAACGGGAAGCTCCAGTAAGGCCTCCACGGCGCGTTTTGTTTCAAGCTGCATTTCTTTTCCTAGTGTTGGTAGTCCATCTCGTCCAAACAACGAACAGTTGATATACAGACTAACTTTTTCTTTGCGAGAATGAATAGATGCCTGGACTTCAGGAGAGCGTATTCCCTGAAAGCTTCTAATTGCTCGTAAAGCTGTAGATTCGATCGTTGCTTTAGAAATTGTTATTTTGCCTTCACCAGTTACAATTGCTAAATTCTTTTTAGGCGGTCTGCTAAATATGCCTGTTAAAAGAAAAATAATAAAAATAACTGCTAAAAATGCGCTTATTGATAAAATTGTGTAGTAAAACCACTCCTGATGCCGCCACTTTTCTAACCAGTTTGAAAGGTGAGGAACCCTATAAACCATCAGTGCTAACATACTGGAACAAATCAGTCCT
>NZ_JBFULJ010001388.1:0-674 GCF_056400385.1 Priestia sp. P5_B4 | reverse complement strand
GGAGTGTTCCTTCTAGTTTTTTGTATATTTTTAATAAGGCACACAAAAACTGTAAAAGTGGAAATTTTTTTGGTTCAAGTATTGTACAAATAAGCAAATCATTAGTATGATAACATATGTACATAGTTTTGAAAGGAATGAAGAGTATGACACAACGTATTGAAGATCTTTCGATTGCAACAATTCGTACTTTATCAATCGATGCGATTGAAAAAGCAAATTCAGGTCACCCAGGTATGCCAATGGGAGCTGCTCCAATGGCATATACATTGTGGACAAAATTTATGAACATCAATCCAAAGAATCCAAACTGGTTCAACCGTGACCGCTTTGTATTATCAGCAGGACACGGATCGGCACTATTATACAGCTTGCTTCATTTAGCTGGATATGACTTATCAATTGAAGACCTTAAAAACTTCCGTCAATGGGGAAGTAAAACACCAGGTCATCCAGAGTTCGGTCATACAGCAGGTGTTGATGCAACAACTGGTCCACTAGGACAAGGTATTGCAATGGCTGTTGGTAAAGCAATGGCAGAACGTCATTTAGCTGAAACATACAACAAAGAAGGTTTAGAAATTGTAGACCACTTTACGTATGGTATTTGTGGTGACGGAGACTTAATGGAAGGTGTATCTGCTGAAGCAGCTTCATTAGCAGCACACTTAAAA
>NZ_JBFULJ010001387.1:0-674 GCF_056400385.1 Priestia sp. P5_B4 | reverse complement strand
GATTATCTCTCGGCTTTGTTGGCGACATTATGTTGTTAGCAAGACCTTTACCGCTTATTTGGTAAGGGTCTTTTTTGTATTCAATTATAAAAAAGGAGGAAAAGGCTCGGACATTTAGAGGAGAAACGTTACATAAAAAGAGAAGGTGGAGGTAACTATGGAGGAACTAATTGGCGTATCAGTGCAAGGTTTGCTGCAAATTATTTTTCTTGATTTAATTTTAAGTGGGGATAACGCAATTGTTATTGCAATGGCGGCTCGTAACGTACCAAAAGATTTACAAAAAAGAGCGATTTTAATTGGAACAGGCGGCGCGATTGGTCTTCGATTATTATTTGCGGCTATTATTGTCCCTTTATTGAAAATACCATTAATCGGAGCGGTCGGCGGTTTGATGCTAGTATGGATTGCATATAAATTATTAGCAGACAATCACGATCACGGCGACAATCCTCAAGGTGGAGCAACGGTATGGAGCGCGGTTAAAACGATCATTATCGCAGATGCGGTCATGTCATTAGATAACGTATTAGCTCTAGCAGGTGTAGCTCACGAATTTGTCCCGATTATGATTGGTGTATTAATTTCAATTCCGATTATTATTTGGGGAAGCAGCTTTATTATGAAAGCAATGGAAAAATTTCCRATTATCATTTACGCTGGAGCGGCGATAC
>NZ_JBFULJ010001386.1:0-676 GCF_056400385.1 Priestia sp. P5_B4 | reverse complement strand
ATTTAAAACAGTAAATCATATATAAAATTTAAAATCACATATGTGATTCAGAAAGGATTTCTTCATGTCAGTAAAATCAGCAGAACGTGTATTAAGGGTGTTTGAATTGATTGCTCAACACCCTGAGGGATTAACAGTAAAAGAGGTTAGTGATTTACTTTCGCTTCCGCAAAGCAGTACGTTTAACCTTGTGGGAACACTTCACAATGAAGGATATTTAAATCAGGACTCATTAAAGAGGTACAAGCTAGGGCCAAAGCTAATTCAAATTGGAACAGCGGCTATGGAATCATTGGATATTTCTTCTGAGGGAAAGCCGTATTTAAAGAAACTGATGGAGGATGTTCAGGAAACTGTATTTATGGCTTTGCTGTCAGATGGAGAATTAGTCTATGTTGTTAAGATTGACAATAATCGCTCCATTAGAACAACAGCTCAGCCTGGTAACCGTAAGCCGCTCTATTGTACAGGATTAGGAAAAACCTTTTTAGCTTTTCTTCCTAAAGATCAGCGAGAACAGCTGCTTGAATATATAGAGCTACTGCCTATTACAGATTATACAATTACAGATAAAAAAGTTCTTAATGACAATTTAGACTCTTTTATTCAAATGGGCTATGCAATTGATGATGAAGAAAATGAGGAAGGGTTATTTTGCCTTGCTGCACCTGTATTT
>NZ_JBFULJ010001385.1:0-676 GCF_056400385.1 Priestia sp. P5_B4 | reverse complement strand
AATCCAGTGTAAAGACGAACAAATGGGATAAAGGAACTGAACCGCTAGAAGCAACGAAATAGATGAAACCTACGTTCAAAACAACCCCTTTTTGCTGCGACACAAGATTTGTAATTAAATCAAATATTTCTCGCTTGGAGCCTACATCAACCCCTTTAGTTGGTTCATCAAACAACAGCACGTCAGAGTCTGTAACAAGCCATTTTCCGATTGCTACTTTCTGCTGATTTCCACCACTTAACGTTCCAACTGACTGCTCGATAGAATGAGACTTTACGCCAACTTGCCCAGTCGTTTTCTGCGCTTTTTCTTTGATCTTTCCTCGCTTTAAAAACGAATACTTTGTAAAGCGGGACAGACTTGGCAAAACTAAGTTATCGGCAATCGATTCATGAACAAAAATCCCTTCTTTTCTTCGTTCTTCAGGAACAAGAGAAAGACCTTGTGCAATATAATAATAAGGCTGTTTATTCAATTTTAGTTTCTTGTCTTTTAACCGCACGCTGCCGCTCACATATTGCTCTAAACCAAATAGACTTCGGCAAAGCTCCGTTTTCCCCGCTCCGACAAGCCCTGCAATACCGACTACTTCTCCTTCTTTCACATGAAAAGAGATATTAGAAAGGCGCCCTGGAAGAGATAATGCTTCTACATGTAAAAGTTCGTTTCCAAATTC
>NZ_JBFULJ010001384.1:0-678 GCF_056400385.1 Priestia sp. P5_B4 | reverse complement strand
GTTCTACCTGGCGTGGCCCTGGCTGCTGCCCCTGCTGGGCATCGCGACGCATCGCATCCGGCTGAGCATCCTGGCCACCGGCATCGTGAGCCTGGTCGCGGCCGTGGTCATGATCGGGCGCGCGCCGGAGGCGGTGTCCTATCTCACGCCGTTCCGCGCCTTCGAATTCGCGGTCGGCGGCCTGCTCGCACTGTGGCCGCTGCGCCTGCACAAACGCGCGGCGGATCTCGCGTTCGCGGTCGGCGTGGTGCTGATCGGCGTGTCGATGGTGGTGTTCACCGACCGCACGCTGTTCCCGGGGGCCGCCGCGCTGGTGCCCTGCATCGGCGCCGCGCTGTGCATCGCCAGTGCGGACCATGCGCGATCCGGCATCCTGCTCCGCAACCGGCCGATGGTGTACATCGGCCTGGTGAGCTACGCGCTGTATCTCGTGCACTGGCCGCTGCTGGTGTTCTACAAGCAGGCCAGGCACGTCGATCACTTGCGCGCATCGGAAATCGTCGGCTTCTTCGTCGTGTCGTTCCTGCTCGCCGTCGTGCTCAACCGCACCGTCGAAGTGCCGATGCGCAACCCGGCGCGCTGGAAGCCACGCGCTATCGGCGGTGCGGTGGCCGGCGTGGTGGTGATTGTCATCGCCGCCGGGGCCATGTGGCGGCTCGACGGGTTGCCGCAACGCCC
>NZ_JBFULJ010001383.1:0-681 GCF_056400385.1 Priestia sp. P5_B4 | reverse complement strand
ATAAAACATTCGTACAGAAAAACAAATATTATATATAAAGCAACATGCTAGTATGATTTACTAATACTTCTCGATCACTTAGTTTCCTCAAAAGCTATTGCAAAGGAGAACCATTACACATCTTTTTTTGCAATAATGATTATACGTTCTTGTTTCATTTCACCGACACACTGTTTAGCTTCTTCTTGGGTTAAACCTAACGAGGCCATTTTAGAATGAAGTTCATCTTCACGAGAAAATAACTTATTAACTGCAGATTCAAAAACTCCTTGTTCAGAAGCTCGATATTCTTTTGTATTTGTTGTGTTTGTTAAATATTCCGAGCGCTCTTTATTATAGGTCAATAAATAAATTTCGTTTTTACGAAACCCGTTAGCAAAAAACTCTTCAATAAACTTATTTGCCTGACCACTATTTTCTGCTACTTTAATTTCCTTCACTATTTTCTCCTCCTCTATCCCTATAGAATATGTCGTTCTACTAATAGGTGTATCCTTCAGCAGCCGATTAAAACCAATTTATTCGGATATGGGATAAAAGACTATAAAATATCATCTAAATATTGTATAAAATGGGGTAAACTATCTACTTCTAAGAGAATAAAATATAGACTTCTTTTCCTTTGTAGAAATATCAAAAGAGAACTTTTTATGTAACCTTTAAAAAATTCCCCCTCTATTG
>NZ_JBFULJ010001382.1:0-682 GCF_056400385.1 Priestia sp. P5_B4 | reverse complement strand
GTGAATACGTTCCCGGGCCTTGTACACACCGCCCGTCACACCACGAGAGTTTGTAACACCCGAAGTCGGTGGAGTAACCGTAAGGAGCTAGCCGCCTAAGGTGGGACAGATGATTGGGGTGAAGTCGTAACAAGGTAGCCGTATCGGAAGGTGCGGCTGGATCACCTCCTTTCTAAGGATTTTTATAAGACGTACGTTTCATTTCGTTCAGTTTTGAGAGAATTCTCTCTATCATATATATGGGCCTATAGCTCAGCTGGTTAGAGCGCACGCCTGATAAGCGTGAGGTCGGTGGTTCGAGTCCACTTAGGCCCACCATATATATTTAAACGAATGGGGCCTTAGCTCAGCTGGGAGAGCGCCTGCCTTGCACGCAGGAGGTCAGCGGTTCGATCCCGCTAGGCTCCACCAATTGTTCTTTGAAAACTAGATAACAGTAATTGCTGAGGAAAAGTGAAACTTTTCTTTAATCAAAYCAATAAATAACACAACATTATGTTGTACCATTTATTCGCTAATGGTTAAGTTAGAAAGGGCGCACGGTGAATGCCTTGGCACTAGGAGCCGATGAAGGACGGGACTAACACCGATATGCTTCGGGGAGCTGTAAGTGAGCTTTGATCCGGAGATTTCCGAATGGGGAAACCCACTGTTCGTAATGGAACAGTATCTTCAGTATCTT
>NZ_JBFULJ010001381.1:0-682 GCF_056400385.1 Priestia sp. P5_B4 | reverse complement strand
TGGTTAACATTCACCTTGTAGACTTTTTCTCTTTTCCAAAATAAAAATCCTGCTTTTCAGCAGGATTTTATTAGACATAACAGACTTTTAACTGGTGATTTAATTCGACTTCAGCACTTAGTAAATCTGACACAAATTGCATACCATAACCATTTAAATAATACATAATATTCCACATTCGTTCTTGTAGAGCATTGTAGGGACGAAGAGCAAGTTCAATTTGAGCATATTTTGAATGCTTCACATCGTGCTTAATTAGCTGTTTGGATTCGACAATCTTTTGAATGGTTTCAAACTGCTTTTGAATAATCGCTCGATTTTTAAGCATGACTTCATCAAATGTTTTGTCTTCTTTTTGAATATTTTCACGAAGAGTTTTATGAATTTTTTCGAAATCTTCTTTCGCTTTTTCAAAATACATTTCGTATGGGTTGTGAACTTCTGTCTTAAGCCAGTGCTCCCTCTCTGCATCTACACCTTCGTTCACTACGTTCGAAAGGTCTAACTGAAGTTCATCCATATACTTCTCGATATGTCTTTCTACGATTGCATAGGATAACCTAGGGACCACGGGAGGCATTTTAAAGCTAAATAAAGAAAATGCTTTTTCAAGCTCTGCCCAATACGCTACTTCCCCCGGACCTGCAATAAACGCAAGGGTAGGAAGTAAGTACTCCTGCAT
>NZ_JBFULJ010001380.1:0-683 GCF_056400385.1 Priestia sp. P5_B4 | reverse complement strand
AAAAATGAGATAGTAGGGATCGAATTAAACACAAAAGCTAGAAGAATTTAAATAAATAAAAGATATGTTCACTCTACCAATGAAAAAATCCGAACGARTKTGATTCTYYAYSAAGAATCTCGATTCATCGTTCGGATTTTCCTTCAACTAAAATACGTTTGTCCCAGTCTCTTTTAATTATTCCTCGTTATTTGTATCTTCCTCTGAAGGTAAGTGCTTCCCGCAAAACTCTTTTACAGCTTCTTCTTCCTCTTCTTCAAGGTCGAAGTCTAAGACTTTATTTGTTGAAACTTCGTAGAAATGAGTTTGGGCAATAGAAGTGTTATCTTTGCCTTTAATATATACTAAGCGTAGTGCTAGGTCGTTGCCCGTATATAATTCGTCATCTTCTTCTACCTCAATGTATAAATGAAATTCATAGCGTTCACCTAGAAGGAGACCAAATGGATCCTGCAATTGTTCAGCTGTATATTCTTTAATTGTAAACATATGTACGTCCTTTCCATATATCAGTAAAATGCTTGCATCATCTATTATAGTTTTTCTTTGCAAAGAAAGAAAGTGCATGCGTAATCCATGCACGGATTTATTCCTTGATCATTCTATTTAGCAAATCGATGGCGCAAGAACTTCGATGATTTACTTAAAGGCGGAAGAAACGCGCGTATGTTTTTGCTTATACA
>NZ_JBFULJ010001379.1:0-684 GCF_056400385.1 Priestia sp. P5_B4 | reverse complement strand
CTCAAAGGTTTGTTTATTAACCAGATAAACATCAGGTGTTACTATGCCCGATACGATTGCTTCTCCTAGTCCATAGCTGGCATTAATCATCATTTCTTTTGTATTATGAGTAACGGGGTTTTGACTGAATATGACTCCCGATACTTCGGACTCAATTAATCCTTGAACAACAACTGCCATTGAAATTTCATCAAAATCAGCATACATATTTTGAGTATATTGTTCGACTCTTTCAGTAAAAAATGAAGCCCAGCACGCTTTTACTTTATTTAAAAAATCCTCAGGGCTTTTCACATTAAGATAGGTTTCATACTGGCCAGCAAACGATGCACCTTCTAAATCTTCAGCACTGGATGATGATCGAACGGCTACTGACATATAAAAGTTTTTTAGATTTCCAAATGCCTCTATGAGATTCGATTCAATTTCAATAGGAATTTCCCCTTGCAAAATTCTCTCGTGGATATTATCCGTTTGACGATTAATCCCATTCCATTCGATATATCGCTTTRAAGCTTCTGTTTGAATAACAAAGCCATCCGGAATCGGTAAATTTTCTTTTTTCATTTTTATAAGGTTTAAAGCTTTTGCTCCAACTTTTTCATTCGCCTCGTCCACCTTTTGAAAACTTAAACTATACATTAAAAATATTCATCCTCCTACAAATTAGTTTTAAAATGTAAG
>NZ_JBFULJ010001378.1:0-685 GCF_056400385.1 Priestia sp. P5_B4 | reverse complement strand
TCGAGATGGCGTATGCCGGCGTGCGGTGCGGGATCATGGACCAGATGGCGGCGAGCCTGGCGAGCGTCGAGAAGATGCTCTTCCTGGATACGCGGACGCTGGAAACGCGCGTCCTTCCCGTACCGGCCGACACCGAGTTGCTCGTCCTCGACTCGGGCACGGCGCGCACGCTGGCCGGCAGCGGCTACAACACGCGGCGCGCCGAATGCGAACAGGCGGCCGCGTTGCTGGGTGTCTTCGCGCTGCGCGATGTCGAGGACCTGCGCCTGGCCGCGCAGTTGCCCGCGCCGCTGGATCGCCGCGTCCGCCACGTGGTGACCGAAAACGCGCGCGTGTTGCAGGCGATCCAAACGCGGGACGCCGCGGTGTTCGGAGCACTGATGAACGACTCCCACGCCAGCCTGCGCGACGATTACGAAGTGTCGGTGCCGGCGCTCGATACGCTAGTCGCGCTGCTCCAGGCGCACCCCGACGTGCATGGGGCGCGTTTGACGGGCGCCGGTTTYGGCGGTGCTTGCGTTGCGTTGTGTCGCGCGGGCCGGGCGGACGCGGTCGCCCGCGATGTCCTGCCGCGCTACGAATCGCGCGGCTTCAACGGCCGCGTGCTGGTGCCGCCGCCATGACGGTCACCCTGCGTGCAGGCGATCTCGTCGCCGACGTGTTGCCCGAACAGGGCATGTTGGTG
>NZ_JBFULJ010001377.1:0-686 GCF_056400385.1 Priestia sp. P5_B4 | reverse complement strand
GCACAAATAAAATTGATTATCCATTTTCTACTTCTATGAGCTTCAAGGTTTCTTTCAAGCAACTGCTTTTGTCCTTCTTCCCTTTTTATACCTTCTGAATGATTGTGTGTAAGATTCATCGTTGTTTCTCCCCAAGAAAACTAATTTTGTATAATCTACGTATTAGTTTGTTCCTAAGATGGCGACTTCTCGGAACAAATAATCCGTAATTTTTCCCTTTTTATTATAAATTAAACAATATTAAAAGCCATAACTAATTTTTCATAAAATATCCAATAAGTGAACATTTTGTCTGCTAAACAAGAGTAATTTTAAATTTTATTCCTCTCTTTCAAGGCTATAGCATAGTTGGATAGAACAAAAAGAAAAAACTACTGCTCAGTAGTTTTCCCTGTTTAGAATAGGAAATTTGGTGTGATGCCTCACGGCGTCTTGAGTAGTTTGTTCAAAGGGGTAAAAAGTATGTCCATAAATAAGTATATTTTAAAATTTATTTGAATTTATGTTTTAAAACATATAAAAAAGGGAACAGTAACTTAATTTTATTCCAGATAAATTTCAAATAAGAAAAATGGTTAATATGTTGAACAAACTGTAATAATGAATCTGGAGGGAAGGTATGTCAATTAATAAAGAAGTTTTCTATCGCGGTAAACGATTTAAGATTATTCATATTTATAGTTCTG
>NZ_JBFULJ010001376.1:0-687 GCF_056400385.1 Priestia sp. P5_B4 | reverse complement strand
AGTGTATAAGGCGGTCTTAACTGTATTCATGCTATATGTTTATGACAAAAATATCGACATTATTCTATAGGACTATATAAAAATATTGCACTATGTACTTTACTATATGCAAAGAAGACTCTTAGGTTTCCGTTTTTTACAAATAAAGTTCTTTTTTTTTCGTAATAGTTGAATATTTTTCGTAAATTAGGTCAAGCCTTTATAAAAAGGAGGCTTTTGTTATGTGGAGTCGTGGTAAAAAGAGAAGTAAGTTGGGAAAGTTTTTAGATAAGAACGGTTATACGCAAACAGAATTAGGCGAATTGACGAAGCTTAATAAAAGTACGATTAGTAAGCTTTGTACCGATGCTAGTTATGTTCCTTCAGGTAATACAATAAAAAAAGTTATGAAAGCTCTTAGAATGCTAGATTCTAATCTAAAGCCTGATGATTTTTTTGATATATGAAAAGGCACAGTATGTATGCCTTTACCCATTATCCCCGATATTTAAAGGGAATGACCCTCCATTTTTAAAAATAAAAGGTCATTGATTCGTGCCTGCCTATCACTATTCAACTCTGGGAAGCTGAAATCTCTATTCATATCCAATGCAAATTTAATCTAAATGCTTTACATAAACATATATCTCTACTTCCAATTCAGTCAGATAGGCGAGTGGTATCACTGTCCCTCTGTTTCCTCAGTTT
>NZ_JBFULJ010001375.1:0-690 GCF_056400385.1 Priestia sp. P5_B4 | reverse complement strand
GTGTACAAACACAAGCATTTGATTAGCAGCAGATATTTTTTTCATCATCTCTTCACTGATCGGTGCGTTTACAAGTTTTTCTACGTCGGCTTTCTTGCTTTTGTTTGTTAATAAATATCCTTTTTCCCATTTAAAATCACTTAACTTCGATACATCCACTGAGCTTACACCTTTTTGTTCAAATGATTGCTGAATATTCTCCCCCATTTTTTTATCGTTGGTGACTTGGGCATTAGAACTGCACCCTACTAAACAACAAAAAATAAGGCCTATTGCTATAAGAGCCTTCACTTTTGCCTTCCTCCTCTCTACCATTCTTTTAGACAATTCCAACTTTGTACCATTTTAACATATAATTCCCATATTCTTCGCTGAAACAGAGAAAGAATACGCTTACATAATTTCACGCATATAAATGTGATTTATTTATAAGTTTTTTCTGAATATTTTAAGAAAATTTTAATATTTTATTTAGTTCGTTTTTAAACTTTATCTTTAGACTAAAAAATAAGTTAAAAATAAATAACGCAGGAGGAAAACAATGACTTGTCTATCTGAAGTTTTAAAGTTTAATGAAAAATTTGTAACAAATAATCAATTCGAGGCTTTTCAAACATCCAAATTTCCTAACAAAAAAATAGTGATCTTAACTTGCATGGATACACGTTTGTTAGAATTACTTCCTAAAGC
>NZ_JBFULJ010001374.1:0-691 GCF_056400385.1 Priestia sp. P5_B4 | reverse complement strand
CTTCAAATTGAATATGTAACGGACGGAGGACTTGCTCTTCAAGGATTTGCACTTGATAATGCAAGTTTRGTAGTAAATGGAAAAACGGTATTTACGGACGATGCTGAAGGAGCGCCAAAAGTAACGTTAGATGGATTTGAAAAGACAAACGGCATCAGCTATAAAGATAACTATTATTACCTTGAGTGGAGAAACTATGCAGGCAGTGATAAAGCACTTCAATTCGCGCGCGGTGCAAAATATAATACAGGCATGCTGCTTTGGTACGCAGATGAAAGCTATCTTGATAACTGGGTAGGACAACATCCGGGTGAAGGATTCCTTGGTGTGGTTGATTCACATGCTCATAAAGTTCTTTACTTTAATGTGAATGGGATTAGCACGACAGCAAATTCAAGCCGATATCAAATTGCAGATGCGGCGTTCTCATTTGATAAATCACCTGCTTGGTCATATTCTCATAAAACGTGGGGAACTATTTCATCTAAAGAATCAAATGGAGTTACAAGCTTCAATGACAAAAAATCGTATTTAGATGAAAGAATTAAAGATGCAGGCCGCTTGCTTCCTCAAAACGGATTAAAATTAGACGTAATTGGTGAAGCAAAAGACAATTCAGCTGGTGCTGTATGGATTCATAAGTAAAATTAGACGTATTAAAAAAAGATCCGAAGAGCGTACTCTTCGGATC
>NZ_JBFULJ010001373.1:0-691 GCF_056400385.1 Priestia sp. P5_B4 | reverse complement strand
CCATGATACCATTTCTATATTGTTTTTTGAAAAATCATCTATAATTGATATTGTTTTAATCTCATATTGAGATATATAATAAAAGCAAGAAAAAGAAAACGCTTTCTATATTTAAATACATGGTTACTTCTCAAACTATAAGGAGGATTTAAAATGAGCCAAGTGGAAAGAAATTCTAAAGTGCAGAAATTAGTTGAGTATCAAAAATTCAATGAAGAAGAAGTTTCGAAGATGACAGATCCGCAGGTTGAATATTATCACTGGCTCTATTTTGATGATTCCGCTTATGATTATATGTAACTCAATTATAAAATAAGAAAAAAGCACAAAAACGTTTGGTTCCAACGGGTTTGTGCTTTTTTCGTTTCTTTAATTATAGGATTACTCATTTTTAACACCATTTCCTGTGACAACAAAGTGAGGGGTGTCTTCCTTCCGGTTGAAAAGTCTCCAGAACTCACTGTATTCATCGTCTTCTGACGTATCTGGAAATACCTCCAATAAATAACCTTGAGATAAAAAGATCTTTAGCCCTCCTACTTCGTCCGAGTCAACTCTTTCTACAATCGTGTGTTCGTTTATATCTTTTATAAAAGATTCAATTCGTTCATCAAATCGATTATTTCCTTGGATATTCCATTCAAAATGCTCATTTTCATTCTCCAACCCTGTTCTTGGAGAATAGAAATCC
>NZ_JBFULJ010001372.1:0-693 GCF_056400385.1 Priestia sp. P5_B4 | reverse complement strand
AAAGCACCATATAAACGATTTCTATCGATTGGCTTTAAAATATAGTCTACTGCCTTTACGTTARATGCCTCAAGTGCATAATTATCATGACCAGTAATAAAAATAACTTGTAAAGTCGGGAAAAGTTCTTTACATGCTTTAACTGCTTCCATCCCATTCAATAAGGGCATTCCGATATCGACTAAAGCAAGATCTGGTTTTTCTTTCGTAACATAGTGTATCAATTMTTCACCGTTGGCGGCCTCTCCGACAATTTTATATTTGGATAAACTCCCAATAAAGTACCTTAACAATTTTCTTGAGGTAACATCATCGTCTGCGATCAATACTTTCATCTTGTTGTTCCCCCTTTTCCCTAGCGTTTCTTGATTTCGCAACACTTTGAATAATATCTGGAGCATCTTCATTATAAACAAGCTGCCAAGCATCAATTACATTTTCTTTCATTACTTTTAGAGACGGAACGGCTACATAGGGTGGCGCTTGTTTTCCAAGTAGGGCATACCCTGCTAGAATCGCTTCGGCGACTCCTTGCTGGTATGGTAGCTGGGCACCTAGTCCTTTAATAGGTCCATCCTGTGCAATTTCCAAGGCCACGTTCATACCCAAATCCATTGTCGTAATGACTAAATTGCTTTTTTTTGCAGTACGAGTTGCCCTCAAAGCTCCTTCAGCCGGTACATCCCATACAAC
>NZ_JBFULJ010001371.1:0-693 GCF_056400385.1 Priestia sp. P5_B4 | reverse complement strand
CTGTTTGGACATGGCGTGAACATTTACTCCTTCGTCTTTTAAAGCCACAATTCGATTTGATTGGTATCCATGAGCCAAAAATGCTCCTGAAATTGCTTTTCCGACAATTAGCGTAATAACCGGATGACCTGCTAAGCGCGCTGCTGCATAAGCATCAGCCGCAGCACCGCAAGCATAGTGAATACCTAGAAGTTCTTCATGATAGCCATACGCTTGACTCGGTACGTCTACAATGGCAATTATAGGGCGCGGAGATTGATTTCGATCTTCGTTTATTACTTCACGAACGTGCTTGGCAATTGCCCATCCTTCATCGAGTCCTACTTCCCCTTTTCGTGCACGTAAGAAACGATTATAAGGATTAGGTACAACCGATATATATCGGACCTTTTCTCTTCCTAGCAATGCGTCTTTATAAAGAACGGAAGGAATTTCAAAATCTGCTTCTTCATCATTTATTAAGGCGTTGATCCACACGCGACCGCGGCTGTTGGGCATGTGACCTGGAACTTCATTCAATGAGTAAGAGACTGTTGAAGGGATAGGTTCATTTTTTGTTGCTTTATACAATTGTTGAAACTGATCAGGAGCCATTTTTTCTGAAGGATCAACCTTACTAAGCAAATGTCTGTAAAAATCTACTTGTTCTGTTTTACTGGACTACCTCTCCAAGAAGTACGGAGTGCATAGCAC
>NZ_JBFULJ010001370.1:0-696 GCF_056400385.1 Priestia sp. P5_B4 | reverse complement strand
GCAGCAGGTCTTGCTTTCAATTTCTGTTGAAGAAGATCCGCTGCAGCAGCTTCCGGTATGCTGATGCTTTTTTTTATCTTCGTGTTTCATTGTGTCCCACTCCCTATACGGTAAAAAAAACTTAAATGGTTACGTCTTCTTTTTTAGCAAACATGATATCAATTACTTGTTTAATATGTGCATCCCTTAAAGAATAAAAAGCTAACTTTCCTTCTTTGCGATAATTGGCAATTCCTATATTACGCAGCAGTCTTAAGTGATGAGAAGCAGTCGCAACTGTAGAGCCTACAATATTGGCTACGTCACATACACATAATTCCTCGCCTTTATACAGAGCCAAGACAATTTTAAGCCTCGTTTCATCTCCTAACGCTTTGAACAAGGCAGAAACCCCTTGAACAGCTTCGGCATCGATGGCAGGCTTAATACGATTTACTTTTTCTTCATTAAAACAATAAATATCACAGCGGTCTTTTGGCATGATTTCCTCCTTCATTCAAACATTCAAATGATTGTTTGTTTATAATATATGACAATTTTTAAAAATGTTCAAACATTTATTGAGTATTCGGAATTTTTTTTTGAGCAAAACATAAATATAGGAAGAATAAATATGGAAAGTATGCCTATTAGTGTATGTACTCTGTACTAAATGGTGCGGGCGAAAAGAGAATGACTTTACATGCAGAACAAAAC
>NZ_JBFULJ010001369.1:0-698 GCF_056400385.1 Priestia sp. P5_B4 | reverse complement strand
ATTGCTGCAGCAGAAAAGCTTTCATCCTCTTTCCCTGATCGACCTGGTACTGCGTGAGATGATAAAAAGCTTTTTTAGTGTAAGGATGAGCCCATAATTCATTTATATAATTTTGCATTTGAGTGATGACGCTATCTTGTTTATGTTTACTGTTTGTAATAAAGACATCACGATCATAAACAAAGTCTGGAGGAGGCTTTTTAGCCAAATATTTGTCCCCTATATTCCGGCCCCCTATTATACCTAGCTGTCCGTCTACAATCATTATTTTGTCATGCATACGATTTYGCCACGCCCAAGGTTTAAACAATTGAAACGGTTCATAATACTTCACTTCAATATTAGGATGTGAGGCTAATGCGTAGAGCACGCCTCTTCGGCTTCCCCGCAAGCCGTTAGCTATCCCGTCTAAAAGAACGCGAGTATGGACGCCTCGATCAGCTGCTTTAAAAAGAGCGGCCATAATTAAATCAGTTGACTCTCCTTTTCCTATTGAGTAATATGCAATATCAATCGATTTCTCAGCTTCTTGAATCATTTGAATACGAACTCTTCCTGCCTCATAACCATCTTCAAGAAGTCTCACTCGGTCCGTAGACTCCCTGTGACCAAAAAAGCTAGCCGTTTTAATTGAGGTCGTTTCCTCTCCTGTTTTTAAAGGTACATAAAAGAGAACCACCGCCGCTATAACCACGTAC
>NZ_JBFULJ010001368.1:0-701 GCF_056400385.1 Priestia sp. P5_B4 | reverse complement strand
CTCTAATATACCTGAGAGATGCGTTTAATAAATTATTCATTTGTCGGAACGGGAAGACTCTTGAGGGTTGTAAAACAAAAAGCCATTTTTTTCGCAAAATGTAAAGGAGGCTCGACAGATTGAATATGAAGATACATAAGGACCGGTTCTGTAAAAAGCCAATGGTTATGCAAAGCGCTTACGATAAGACCTTGYCGCGCAGCAGCTTCTGTAAAACGGGGGATTTCTTCTTGTAAAATAGCAATCTCAGCCAAGTTTAACGCATTTCCCTGTGCGTCTATCGCTTCAAATGATACACCAACAGGAACGACAGAGCTGCTTTTCCGCCCTTGAACATGAGCTTGAAAGCTTCTTTTAAGAGACACTGAGCATCCTGTTGGACTAACTTTGCTTTTAGCGTTTAAAATCTGGCCAAACTGCTGACAAATTTCATTTGTAGTATACATATAAGCTCCTGCCTTTCTTCTAGACTCTTAGTAAGCTTTATGACATCAGAGCTTCACTTATGCAAACAGTGTTCTTATAAAAAAATCCCCTTCACGTTGAAGAGGATTTTTTTATTATTCAGCATGCGATGAGCGTTCATTTAACAAATTTTCATAAAAACGGGCAAGTGAAGCAGAAAGGTATGGAATAGACCATAAAAAGCCGATTCCTAGTGTAATAATACTTAATAAAAACCAGCCAAGAAAGCTTAGTAG
>NZ_JBFULJ010001367.1:0-703 GCF_056400385.1 Priestia sp. P5_B4 | reverse complement strand
GAATAATAAACATATTGGCTACAACGTGCTGAAAGCCAATCGCAACAAATGCCATAATCGGAAACCAAATACCAAGAATTTTCCCCGTAACATCGTCAGCGCCGTATGAAAGCCAAATAGCTAAACATACAAGCCAGTTGCAGCCCACAGCAGAAATAAGCGTTTTAAAAAACGAATCATCAATTTTAGCTTGAGCAATTGCTATCGTTTTATCTAAAAAAGGCCCTGTTTCTGTTAAACCTACAATATGTCCAAAGAAATATGCAATAAACACGGCACCTAAAAAGTTAGCAAGCGTGACCCAAAACCAGTTATGAAACAAGTGACGAAGTGAAATTTTTCTTGCATACAAAGCAATGGAAACAGACATCATATTCCCCGTAATAAGCTCCGCTCCCCCAAGTACGACCAGCATAAGACCTACAGGAAAGACGGCCCCTCCTAAAAGATTCGATAAACTTCCCCATTCAGCCGGTAAATTACCAATGACGCGTACATCTAGTAAAAAACCAAGCGCAATAAATGCGCCTCCTAAAAACCCAAGCATGAGAATGGAAGAAAGGGATAGCTTCGTTTTTGAAACCCCCGCTTCTAAAGCGATGTTTAACATTTTATCCGGCTTGTGAAATGCCATAAAACTCCTCCTTAACTAAAAAAGGCATGACTGCCTTTCTCACCTTCACTAAATTTCTCCTCCCTAGTT
>NZ_JBFULJ010001366.1:0-706 GCF_056400385.1 Priestia sp. P5_B4 | reverse complement strand
CACTAGCTTGTTATAAGTAGGCATTATTTTTCCCTCCATCTCTTACCTTTCTAGTAAACTAGTATTTTTCAAATTCTGCTTGATTTCCGTTAAACACATTTAAATCAATAAACGTTTCTTTACCTTTATAGCCGCTTAACCGCCCTTTGTCCGTATACTGCCAAAACGTCCATTTCTTCTGTTCTTCAAGAGTAGGCTTTTTCACAACATCGCGAATCCAAATATCACACTCAGGATATCTGTTTTTAATATACAAGTTATACGCTTTAGACGTCGTATAAAGAATGACGCGCTTGTCATAATGAGATTCAAGATGTTTAATCATGCTAGAAAGCTCCTTGTATACATGTTTCTAAGACGGCAGGTTTTGTTTTTTATCTCCGTAAAATTCTACATCAATCACTGGAGGCAAATCGTTATTTTTAAGAGAGACCGCTTTGATAAAATTAGCCGCTTGTGTGGAACCTTTGCTATCGTAGCTAAAAAAGTGATAAGCTCCGATCCGCATGTTTTTCCGATTTGCTTGTTCCCAGTTTTGTTTAAATAAAGGATCTTGAAATGAACTTCCTTCCGTTGCTTTGATAAAAGCAAACTGAATATCTTGTTTACTCAGCACACTCCAATCAATCTCYCCTTGATAAGAAGATACGTCTACGCCTTTTACATCATAGCGGTTGGCACTTATCGCATTAGGAATTACCCATCC
>NZ_JBFULJ010001365.1:0-707 GCF_056400385.1 Priestia sp. P5_B4 | reverse complement strand
GCAGGTGACATCACAACCTATGGAAGACATTCTCATGTCCCTTCTTAGAACCTTTGTTTCTTTCATTATCTTAAGCATTACAACTTTCCTGATTGGAAAACAAATTAACACGCATAATAATCATTTTACATTTGCGATGTCCATCATTATTGGGTCGTTCATCGCAAATATGGGATTTGATTTAAAATTAAAATTTCTGCCGATGTTCGCTTCTTTTGCTTTTCTTGTAGCCATTCATTTTCTTTTAGCATCAACAGCTCTAAAAAGCAGGCGCTTGCGAAAATGGATTACAGGACGCCCGACGGTTATTATGGAAAAAGGAAAGCTTCTTGAAGCAAATATGAAAAAAGTCAAATATTCTATTGACGACTTGAATCAGCATTTACGAGAACTAGGAACGTTCAACATTGCTGAAGTAGAATTTGCTGTTTTAGAAGTAAGCGGAAAACTGTCAGTATTAAAGAAAACTGCTTATCAAAACATTGCCAAACAGGACGTTTTGTCTAAGCCGTTTAAAGAAATGAGTTTACCGGTAGAACTCATCATGGACGGAGAAATTATTCATAAAAACTTAACATCTCACTATACCGAACAGTGGATCAACCTTGAGCTTTCAAATCGTCAGCTTCAGTTGAACCAAGTGCTGTATGCAGTTGTGTCAACAAACGGCATGCTCTATGTAGATGAGTATAAAGATCAGCAAGCTC
>NZ_JBFULJ010001364.1:0-707 GCF_056400385.1 Priestia sp. P5_B4 | reverse complement strand
GGCAAAGGAGCTTATCAATCACTATGCAGAAAACGAAAGCAAAACGATTTGAAATACAGTATTCCGTTCTAAAAGATGAAGCCAAAATCAAAGGAACTTTTGTGATAGAATCTGCTAAAAACCGAGATGACGCATCAAGACTTGCTAAATTAAATGTCTCTACAAAAGAAAGAGTGTTTATTCAATATGTAAAGATTTTAAAAGTCAAACGAGTTTCTACAGATTCGGCGGAAAAGTGACATTGGTTTGCTTCTTCTTTTAGCAAGCCCCTATTTATGCTGAAAGTGTCGTCTTAGAAGATGCTTGTTTCGTTCGTGTGAGTAATAAAACTAATCCAATAATACAAGCTGTGCCTACCCATTGATAAAAACCAAAAGGCTCTTTCAGCCAAACAACGGTTGTAATAACAGCAGCTAAAGGCTCTAAACTTCCAAGCAAACTCGTTTCTTTAGGTAAAAGACTTTGCAGGCTTTCTACATAAAGCCAAAAAGCAAGCATCGTGCCAAAAATAATGACAAATAAAATATATCCCCAGGTTATTGGTGATAAGCTTGACGCTTCCCAAGGAGGATGAATAAAGCTCATTACGCTTCCCCCAATTACCATTGACCAGCCAACGATGACAAGCGAACTGTACTTTTTGATCAGCGGCACGGCATACAGCGTATAAAATGCTGCTGCTACACCTGACAGCACTCCCCAAACAA
>NZ_JBFULJ010001363.1:0-708 GCF_056400385.1 Priestia sp. P5_B4 | reverse complement strand
GGCAAGCAGGATACGCTGTCACTTCTCTGTCTTGCAGATACTCTCTAACCGTCGTTAACACGAGCTGACCATGACAAATAACGCCTAAAGGTTTGTTTTCTTTTAAAAAATGAGCAGCAATTTCCTGAACTTTTGTGTTCATTCGAATATATTCAGGCGCTCGTCCTCCAGGAATAATAAGTCCGTCAAAATCAGCGGGATCCACTTCATCTACAGAAGAGTGAGAATCAATTTTATATCCCGTTTTTTCTGTGAATGTTTCCATTTCCGGAAGAAAATCATGAACAACCGTTTGGAGCTTCTTTTTCACGGGAGAAGCAATGGTACACTGAATATCTTCTTCTAAACAGCGATAATACGGATAAAAAACTTCTAAAGCCTCCACGGCATCTCCTGTTAAAATCAAGACACGTTTACTCATCTTTTATCACCTTTTCTTTTAATGTCGTCATTTACTTCTTCTCTCAAGCTGCTTTCCATTCCTGCTTTTCCCCCTATGAATAATAAAAAAAGCAGGGCCTTCATTCCTTATCAGGAATGTCAGCCTTGCTTTTTATCTTGTAATCTTTTTAATTCAGCTGTTAATTCAATAAACCAAGCTTTGTCTTTCGTTAGCAGCGCAAGATCAATCAATGAAAGAATCTGCTCTTCGTGCGCCGTTTTTTGAAGGGGCAGCTTCTCTATTTTTTCATCCATCATGCCAATGGT
>NZ_JBFULJ010001362.1:0-709 GCF_056400385.1 Priestia sp. P5_B4 | reverse complement strand
AGCATGTACAGTATTTCTTATTCGAATGTAAAATAAACAAGACGAAAAACCCCGCTTTCTTTTTAGAGAGCGGGGTTTTCTAGTGAAGGCGTATAAAAATCAAATTTGTGGACATAAAGGGAAGGAAGAGTGAAGTCAAAGGAGGAAATACAGTGAAGAAACGACCCTTTTTCATATTCTTTTCCCTTATAGGTATTAGCGTACTTTCAGCATGCCACAATGATGATGCAGCACCGGCAAAAGAAGCTCAAAATAAACAAGGCGTGACGAATGGCGGAACGCCGATGAGCTATGATAATCAAAGCGAAAACACATCTTTTAACTTTTCAAAATTTGATTTAGAAGTAGACTATAAGGGGCTCAACAATGATTATGAAGCCGACTACGAAAATGAAAATGATGAGATAGAAGCCAAAGTGGATGATAATATTAACGATGAGCACTTGAACGGAGACAAAGCTTTTAATCAATTATCTTCAAAATTTAAAAAGTTAAATTTTGATCAGCGCACGCCCGATGAAGATGTAAAAAAGGAAGTAATCGATGCGTTTGGTCTAAAAAAAGATTTTCAGTCGTTTGAATTAGAAGTTCGTTTTTCAAACGGAACGGAAAAAGAATACAACTTTAAACAGAAGTAAGACGTTAAAGCAAAGTATTTTAGTTGGGAAAATCCGAACGATGAATCGAGGTTCTTCATTAAGAATCCAAC
>NZ_JBFULJ010001361.1:0-709 GCF_056400385.1 Priestia sp. P5_B4 | reverse complement strand
GGATATCCGTGGCAACTATCAGATATTCTGCCTGCAGTTCATACTTCAGGCGAGCAAGCAGGTACGTTAACAGCAATAGGAGCTAGCATTTTAGATCAGTCTAAAAATTTGCAGCCGGGCATTCCATTTTGTCCTCCAGAAGGAGATGCGGGAACGGGAATGGTGGCGACAAACAGCGTAAGAAAACGCACGGGAAATGTTTCAGTAGGAACGTCCGTTTTTGCAATGATTGTACTAGATAAAAAGCTTTCAAACGTTTATCCGGAAATTGATTTGGTTACTACGCCAAACGGCAGTCCAGTTGGAATGGTTCATGCGAATAACTGCTCAAGCGACTTAAACGCCTGGCTCGGATTGTTTCGCGAATTTTCGGAGGCGATGGGGCAAAAAGTAGAGTCGGATAAATTATTCGAAGTGATGTTAAATAAAGCGTTAGAAGCTGATCCTGATGGAGGGGGCTTGCTTAGCTACGGCTATTTCTCAGGTGAAAATATTACCGGAGTAGAAAGTGGACGTCCGCTATTTGTCCGTTCAGCAAAAAGCAATTTTAATCTAGCAAACTTTATGCGTACACATCTTTTTACAGCTTTTGGCGCTTTAAAAATAGGAATGGATCTTTTAGTCAAAGAAGAAAACGTAAAGATTCACAGTATTTTAGCGCACGGAGGATTATTTAAAACGCCGGTAGTTGGTCAAAAAATGATGGCAG
>NZ_JBFULJ010001360.1:0-709 GCF_056400385.1 Priestia sp. P5_B4 | reverse complement strand
ATATATGATGCATCTCTCACTCCTTTCTATTAGTTAATTGTATTATAATACATAATTAATCAAAATACTACAAATATTCAGAAAATAATTCAAAATGCATAGTTTTTTGTCATTTTCTGAAATATACGCACAAAGCGAGATTGAGATATAACAAAATCAATACAATACAATCTAAAGACGAGTAAACTGAGTAAATGATCTAGTATGAGTCGTTTGGTTACACTGCTGGTGATTTCCGTGCAAGGCTACGCTTTCCGCAGGCGGCCGATGAGCCTCCTCGTCGCTTGCGCTCCTGYGGGGTCTCAYCTRTTCCGCTTTTCTCGCGGGAGTCTCCGCCTTTCCTTCCAATCAACAGCTAGAAGCAACTCTAAACATAACCTATATTCACCGTACTAATGAAAAGATCCGAACGGTGAAACGTTCGGATCTTCCTTCAACTAAAATACGTTTGCCCCAGCCTCTTTTTAATTAATGCAGTTTATGGTTATTAGGCATCTGAGGAGAGGCAGTAGCTTTTGCAAAACTTGTGATCATTTGCTGCATATCTTCTTTTGCAAGCTGCGGCACTTGATAATAATGGTGTTTATTTTGATAAAGAGAAATTTCATAAGCCATTTCAATCCAATTAGGAACACTGTCTCCGAATATTCGGCGAACAACAGGATTTGTTATTTCTAAAGCGGTCATGGTTAAAAGAGATGCTTGAGAC
>NZ_JBFULJ010001359.1:0-710 GCF_056400385.1 Priestia sp. P5_B4 | reverse complement strand
TATTAATATTCCACGTGATCTTCCGGCAAAAGAAATTTTAGAAAAAGAGAGAATTTTCATCATGGACGACGTGCGCGCGGTTAACCAAGAAATTCGCCCGCTTAATATTGTTATCCTAAACTTAATGCCGGAAAAAGAAAAAGCTGAAACGCAATTATTACGTTTACTCGGGAACTCACCGCTGCAAGTGCATATTACACTTCTTTATACGGCAAGCCATAAAGCAAAAACAACGAGTAAAAATCACCTAGATCAGTTTTATAAAACGTTTGAACAAATTAAAGAACGAAAATATGACGGAATGATTATTACAGGGGCACCTGTAGAACATATACCATTTGAAGAAGTAAACTACTGGAAAGAGCTTCAAGAAATTATGGATTGGTGTAAAACAAATGTGACTTCTACCCTTCATATCTGTTGGGGAGCTCAAGCCGGACTTTATCATCACTTTGGCATTGACAAGCGACCTCTTTCTGATAAATGCACGGGTGTATTTACGCATGTGGTATCGAGTGAAGAACCGATTAAGCTGCTGCGAGGATTTGATGATGTCTTTTATTCTCCTCATTCTCGTCACACCGACGTCGACATGAATGAAGTAAAAAACCATCCTGGCCTTGAGCTTCTTTCCTACTCTGAAGAAGCTGGTGTTTATATGGCTATGTCTAAAGACGAAAAGTTTGTTTTCGTTACAGGTCACCCAGAGT
>NZ_JBFULJ010001358.1:0-710 GCF_056400385.1 Priestia sp. P5_B4 | reverse complement strand
ACATAGCTTCTAACTATGTTACAAAATGCTTGATATTTTTCTTCAACAGATTCTAATTCTATAAATAACATATAATCATCTGGGAGAAGAATTTCAACCTCCTGAAAAGCTTTCATTTCTGAGTATGATATATCCTTATTGGGGTCGGCTAGACAATATAAAGTAATGCTGTTAAGTTCGTCTAATGCGAATCCTAAATCCTTTAATTTCCTACAAAAAATCAATTCGAAAACCCTAAGTCCGTGTATATTATTGTAATGCTTTTTAGGTCTTTTCTTTGCCCAATCCATAATATGAATATAAAACATTTAAATGGTATCCCTTCTTGTTTATAAATAAAAATTAAATATTACTCAACTAACTACCATTTTAAACATTAATTTTAGAAATGCTACCAATCACTGTGATTATATTAACTAACTGTGCATGGAATATACATAAGGTAATTGAAGAGTATTAAAGTATATGGGAAAATAATTGAGGAATTTTTGTTTTTTAATACTGTGCAAAAGGATCTATTTAAATAGATAGTTACGACCAAGGAGGAAACAAATGCGAGATTGTCCCGAAGAATTAGACTTTATTTCATTATTTGAATGTATTCCACTTAAAAAGAACCAAAATGAGAGCTTTTTGTACGATGAATCCACTTTTATCTTTACGAGCGAAATGAACAGGTTTGAAGTGAAAATCTCACCATTCTATAATTC
>NZ_JBFULJ010001357.1:0-710 GCF_056400385.1 Priestia sp. P5_B4 | reverse complement strand
GTTTATGTACTTAGTGAACTCCTGTGCAAAGAATAAGCTTGAAGTACTAGCTGTCTTTTCTACGCATAAAAAAGCAAGCTCTATAGAGAGCTTGCCGCTGTTTTACATATCATGTCCGCTATTGTGTTTTTGGCGAGAATGCTTACGGTTTTTTACTTTATGAGATCCGCTTAGCGGTTCTGGCTGTCCAGAATTACTTTTTGGCGCATTTCTTCTGATGTCTTTGCTGCTGTTTTTGTTCATAGTTAAAGCCTCCCTTTCATTTATTAGGGTAGGATAGTGACAGGGAATTTATCCGATGAAAAATTCCCCTTTCTAAAAATAGGTTTAACAAAAACAGGAAATGGGAACAGAAAAAAAGCGTCATATATAATGACGCCTTCTCGTTAGATTTCATGGAGTTAAACGATTTTGCTTTTCTAACTAGTGATTAGTATATCCAATAAGAGATTGTTTTATTGATTTTTTTTGCGTTTTTTATTATTTTGTTTCTGTTGTTCCGTTAATGGTTCATTTGAAAACTCTTCATTATAACCCGCTCCTTTTCCTTGAGCGCTAGCCGCGTTAGCTCCAGGAATGACGTGGTTTGACTTACGTTTAGCCATGTTGAATCACCTCCGTTTCTAGCATGCGTAAAAATCAATGAAATATGAATTATTAGAAAAATAAAAGGAGAATGGAAAAAGGTTATAAGTGAAACTTATGTTAAT
>NZ_JBFULJ010001356.1:0-715 GCF_056400385.1 Priestia sp. P5_B4 | reverse complement strand
GGACTGGTTAGAATACACCCGCTGCTTTTCTATCGCTTGATCAATTAGCTGTCCTAAACGGGAGTTCTTTATCTCTCCTCCTATTTGAAGATGACCAAATAGTTCTCTGGCCCTTCTGTTCATCGACGTTACATATTTTTCAACATTTACAGTAACAGTAGCATCTTGAATAGATTCAAGGGTAGCCTCTTTTTCTTTAAAAAGAAAGGAAATCTCCTCCGGTTCCAGTCCAAATATTAGTCTTTTTACCCGCCTTGCAATGAAAAAAGCTCCAAATGCTCCAATAAGAAAAGGAATACAGGACAATTTAATGATTTTTATTCTATAATCATTAATCTGTTTTTCTATATTGCTTACAAGAAACCCTACTGACGAAACGCCTATTACGTTTCCTCGGCTATCCCATATGGGGGTCTTGGCTTTAATTGCAAATCCTGAAATTCCTTTTCCTTTATAAATAATGGATTGATGCTCCTTTAAAGAAGCTTCGTTGCTTGTTTTGGTATGTTTTCCAATATAACTACTATTGGGATGAGAATAGCGGATTCCTTTATCATTAGCAATGGTGACGTAATCTGCCCCAGTGGTTTTTCTTATTTTTTCTGCAACAGGTTGGATGTGCTCAGAAGGATTTTTATTCTTAAAAGCTTTTACAATCATTTTGTCTTCAGAAGCTAATTTTGCTACTGTCATAGCTTGCTTACCTACATATTTT
>NZ_JBFULJ010001355.1:0-716 GCF_056400385.1 Priestia sp. P5_B4 | reverse complement strand
GCACTCTTGGATATAAGCGAATACATTGAAAAAACACCATAGGATAGAATGGTTCCGCTGACGACAATTAAAAAATAAAAAACATAGTGACTTTGCACCACATTTTTTCGACTAATCGGAAGAGTAAGCACGTATTTGTCATAGCCGGTCTTACTTTCTAATTTGATCACTTCAAGCGCTGGCATTGCCATTAATAAAATAATTAACATCGCTATAATACGGTAAAATGAAGGATCCGCAAAATAAAAGATAACCGCAGAAATAACTATCGCAAGCGCTGTGTACGTCAAAAAGCTTCGGTGAATGAGGTAGTAGTTCGTTAACAATAGACCTCTCATTTACGTTTCACTCCTCGTTAAAAGCACGCTTAGTTCTTCCATCGACATCGGTTCAGTTATAGTTTCATCTGGCAGCTGATGCTTATCTGATACGAGTACACGGACAGATTTATCATACGTTCTTTTTGCCACTACTACATCTTCAGGAAGTAAGTTCAGCTGTTCTTCATTCATAACGGCAATTGCATACTCCTGAAAAACTTTCTCTTTTTCTTCATTTAATAAAACCTCACCGTTTTTAATCACAACAAGGTGGCTCGCTATTTTTTCGACATCGCTCATAATGTGAGACGAAAGCAATATTCCGCTGTTTCCATCGCTGACAAATGCTTTTAATTCATCTAGTATTTGCTCTCTAGACGAAGGATCCAATCCTCC
>NZ_JBFULJ010001354.1:0-716 GCF_056400385.1 Priestia sp. P5_B4 | reverse complement strand
TTTTGGAGCTAGCGGTTGTTGTGGTTGGGGGGAGAGAAGAGGTTTAGTTGAATTGCTTGAGCGTAGGATGACCGCTACGCTGCCAGCGTGGATATCTTGTTATATAAAATTTTAAATACTTCAAATAGAAACAAGAAATTAATCTAAAGTACGGTCATATTAATTCCAGTTTCTCTCTATAAATTGAAATGCCGGTCGTAAATTTGTTTTATTAGCAATTGAAATAAGAGCGGGCACCACTGAAGGATCCGTTTTAGAGAAATTAGGAATCCTCGGATTTAACCGGAAAAACTGTTCGCCTAAAAGCTCAGAGCTAACCATTGATTCATAATAGCTCGATCCACCAGAGATAACCTGAAGAAACGGCAGTAACGGTTCATTAGGAGACCGGTCTAAAAGTACTCCCCAATTTGGCGGAAGGTCCTCCATATCTTCAGGACGTATGTTATCGGCACTAACCATTCCMCATCCCTTGGTATCTCTTCTTAATTGAGTTGGCTGCTCACCTGTTCCGATGGATAATACGGCAATTTGATCCAACGGCTGCTTTGCTTTTCCCACTGCAAACGCGATACTAGCTGTACTGGTGTTAGTTGCTACTGTATACCCATCCACGTAGTTTTGATAAGCTCTTTGTGTTGCGGGAGCAGCGCTGCTCCTAAGTATTACGTCACTCGCTTTTTCATTAAGATAGGGAGAACCAGGAATGAAAAAGC
>NZ_JBFULJ010001353.1:0-717 GCF_056400385.1 Priestia sp. P5_B4 | reverse complement strand
ATGAGGAGGTTTTCTGTATGAAACTCACAGGGCAAGAAATTATTAGCCTCGCAAGCATTTGTATCGGTAGTTTTTTAATTATTTTAGATACAAATATTGTAAACATCATCATCCCACCCTTACGACAACAACTCGATTTAACCATTTCACAAACGTCATGGATCGTGAATAGTTATGTCTTGGCGTTCGCTTCACTCATATTATTCTTTGCTAGATTGAGTAAACGAATTGGAGCAAAAAATGCATTTATTGCAGGAATTAGCATTTTTATGGTAGGTTCATTATTTTGTGGTTTGTCAGTAACTTATAACAATTTGCTTATTTCTCGAATTCTTCAAGGAATTGGTGCAGCTTTGTTTGCTCCTGTTGCTACAACACTGCTATCTTCAACTATGATAGAATCACAAAAACGTGCCCTTGCATTCGGTATTTGGTCAGGAACGTCAGGCATAGGTTTTGCGTTTTCCCCTATGATTGGAGGATTTTTCAATGAATTATGGGGGTGGCGAAGCATTTTCTTTATCAATATACCTTTTACTTTGATTGTTATTGTAACAGCATTTACAGCTATTAAAGATATTAAAAAAGAAGATATTTCAATGTTTATAAAGGAGCAAATGACAGTAGTACTACTTATTTTTATATTTGTATATATAACTCATGAATATAAAATGATGATCCAATTTCCATTTCTGTTTATGACAGGATTCCTAATGC
>NZ_JBFULJ010001352.1:0-717 GCF_056400385.1 Priestia sp. P5_B4 | reverse complement strand
GCACCCTTCCATTGAGTTGCTTTTATTAAGTTTCTTTACCTTATTTTTATTATTTTCACTGTCCACTTCATTTTTCTATCCTTAATATAATTCTTTTTATAAAGTTTTTATATTATTCCAATTGTCTAGGTGGAGGGAACCTTATTTTAGGATCAACCTACCACCTAAACCTTAAATACTTACAAAATTACCTTTTTATCTATTTGATACTGTTGTTTTATTTTAGAACGATCGTTCTAAAATGATTAAATTTTTTGAATCGATACTGTAAAGAAACTATGTTTATCACCCTAACGGGTTATGTTCAGTTTTTTAGTTATATATAGACCTAAAACCTTTGTTGATCCATTAAACGCCTAGTATTGGATAGATTTGATCTCTTAAATTGAAATTGTAGCTTTCATCTACAATACCTACGACTTTATCGTTGTCATAAAGTTCCATCATAAAACCAGCCATTTGCTTAGCTGTGTGATACATCGGCATAAAGTTTTTGTAATCAAATTCTTCTACATCCTGTGCAGTTTTCTCAAATTCTGTTTCCGTCACTGCTGGTGCTAAAACTTTTGCCTTCATTTTTGCACTTTTAAGCTCTAGTTCTTTTGCAAGCCCTTCTGTARATGCACTAACAAAATATTTAGATGCAGAATAGGTAATACCACCAATATAAGTTGCATATCCAAGTGCGGAGGATACATTAATTAATTGTGTTCCCTC
>NZ_JBFULJ010001351.1:0-717 GCF_056400385.1 Priestia sp. P5_B4 | reverse complement strand
CGACCAATGATGCATAGTAACTTTTTATAAAGAAAACAAGGAGCCAGTCCTTTGCAAGTGGTTTTTTTATTAAGTATATAAAAGAACTAATACCAAAGAAATAAAGGAATTTTATAAGGTTTATTTCAAATTTTCGCCCCAATGTTTAGCACCTCCACAAAGATAGTTTATCTTTGATATAGGAGGTTATACTAAGGAAATCTCGAAATTAAATCAGTAAACAGTGAATAAATAAGGTTCTATTTTGATATAAAATTGTTTCTCAATTGTGAACATTTTCACTTAAACTAACGGGTGGCAAATGTTTAATATGTACAATCTCACTTATTTGAAATAAAAACGGTCACCGTGAAAAAGAACTCAATTTGGGTTCTTTTTTTTACTAAATTAATTGCAGAAAACGACTATACCATTGTACGGAAATGCCTGTATTATAAGCGATGTGAACAAGAAGTACTTAAAAATAAAATTAATTGTAGGGGTTTGCGATCTATGAGATATCGATTTTATATGAATGGGGATGAGTCGGGGAAATTGAACGGCAGTAAGCCCAATTTTGACATCATTGATGATGTTGTCATGGGCGATGCTTTCTTTGTTGGTGGAGGAATGTACTTAAAGTAATGGGGAAGGTTAGTTGAAGAAGKAATTCTTTCCTTGGCTATGGATAACAGATGTTATAAAACTATGCAGAACCCAAAAGGACAAAAGCGGAAG
>NZ_JBFULJ010001350.1:0-718 GCF_056400385.1 Priestia sp. P5_B4 | reverse complement strand
GCCCAGCCGTTTCCTTTTTTTTGTTCCATTCTTAACACCTCTTTTTTACGTAATAAAAAAAGACCTCTTCTTATTGATAAGAAGAGGTCTCTTATTTGTATCATAAGATTACCCTTCTCATCTTCCAAACGAAACATCGTCTGCTGGATTTGGCACCGCACTGCGTACAGCCAGTTGCCGAGACATCATAGGGCCAGTCCCTCCGTCTCTCTTGATAAGAAGTTTATAGTTGTTTTAAAAATAGTCTTTCACTACTGTAATCTCTTTTTATTTAATTGTCAAATGCTATTTTAGAAAAATATATAGTGCGAAAATTCTCACATCAATTAGCTACGTCTCGTTTTAAAAACGCTGCCCATGCCACGCCCATAAAGAAGACAAAATGCGCAACTAAGATGAAAATGGAAAATGGAATCGTCATGCCGTCAAACATCGTCTTCATTCCGTCCATATACTGCACAAAGTTTGTGTTGGCGAACAGTAAAAATTTTCCCCACCATAAACCAAACTGTGATACTAGTCCTGTTACTGCTTTTGCCCCGATACTTACGACAATAGCCAGACTGGAAGCAAGCGCGCTGTTTCTGAATAAAGACGACAGCATGAATGCAAATGTCATCATCATAAACGTTTCCATATACGCGCTGTCATACGTAAGCGTAATGTTTTTAAGCAGCTGCGCATCTCCTTCTAGACTGGTAAAGCCAAAGAACAATGC
>NZ_JBFULJ010001349.1:0-720 GCF_056400385.1 Priestia sp. P5_B4 | reverse complement strand
AACAAAAAAGCACCTTTCAATTAGAAAGATGCTTTCTCGTCACCATTATTTATAAATAAAAACCTAGTTAATCGATTATTTTTTAAGTGAGGCTTTTCTTCTATTATGATTTATAGTTATTTAAGCTTGAAAATAGTCCGTTTAGTTCTAACGATTGTAGGAGAAAATGTGTTAAAATATTCCGAAAAAGGAGTGGTGAACCATGGAAAAAGTAGTAAAAGCGATTCAAGACGAATATCCGGATGATTTTGCATGGTGTTACGGCTGCGGCCGATTAAATCAAGAAGGCTATCATTTTCGGACAGGATGGCTAGGAGAAAAAACCATTACCCTTTATACACCTAAGCCTGAACATACAGCTATACCAGGATTTGTTTATGGCGGACTTCTTGCCTCACTGATTGATTGCCATGGAACAGGCTCTGCATCTCTTGCTCTATACCGTAAAAATGGCTACGAAATAGGAGATTCAGCAGAGCCGCCGCGGTTTGTTACCGGTTCTCTCCACGTGGATTTTAAAAAACCAACGCCGCAGGGTGAAGTACTAAAAGTAATAGGAACGGTTGAAGAAATTCACCCGAAGAAATGGAGAGTTAAAACAGAAGTATACGCAAGCGACATCATTGTTGCGACCGGAGAAGTTGTGGCAGTTGTTATGCCAAGTACGTTTAAACGAAAAGAAGACTAAAAAATGCAAAACAGTTACATAAAAAGGGAGGA
>NZ_JBFULJ010001348.1:0-722 GCF_056400385.1 Priestia sp. P5_B4 | reverse complement strand
GTCGCCTGCTGCTCGCCGGCCGCATCGAAGGTGCGCAACGCCTGGTGCGCCATCTGTGGCGGATGGGCACGGGCCTGTGGATCGCGACCGCGTCGTTGTTCTTCGGGCAGGCCAAATTCTTTCCCGACGCGATGCGCGGGTCGGGTGTGTTGAACGTGCCGGTGCTGTTGGTCGCGGGTGTGACGTTGTTCGAGTTGGTACGGGTCGTGCGGCGCAGGCGCAAGGCCGCGCATTCGTCCGACTTTCGCCCGGCATCGCCGTGACCGGGGCCAAGCGGAGGCGCTCTTGACGCAGATCAAGGTGCGCGTCGCGCCCGTGCGCAACGATGGGCCCATTCCCGATGGAGATCCCGCCATGGCCGCAAGCATCCTCGTCGTCTACTACTCCATGACCGGGCGCACGCGGGCCATCGCCAACGAAATCCGCCGCGCGACGGGCGCCGACATCGAACAGATCCGGGAGCCGCGCATGCGACAAGGCCTGGCAGGCGTCTTTCGCGCGCTCTTCGATGCGATTGTCCGGCGGTCCACGCCCGTCCTGCCGCCCAATCGCGATCCGGCATGCTACGACATCGTCATCATCGGCGGCCCGATCTGGGCCGGACGGATGGCCAYGCCGGTACGCACGTTCGCCAGGCGCCATGTCGCGCGCGCGCCGCAAGTCGCGTTCTTCTGCACGGCCGGCGGCCCGACGGCAGACGCGGCGTTCGCTGACCTCGAACG
>NZ_JBFULJ010001347.1:0-723 GCF_056400385.1 Priestia sp. P5_B4 | reverse complement strand
AGCTGGCGAACATATTTTAGATATTGGCTGCGGCACTGGCGAATTTATTTCGCAGCTCCATAAGCTTCATGTCCGTGCAACGGGCATCGATTGCTCTGAAAATATGATTGAACAAGCTCGTCATCAGTACCCGACTCTATCCTTTGAACAGTTAAATGCCCTTAACCTTCCTTATTACGAACAATTTGACGCAGTTTTTTCAAATGCAACTTTACACGACATCCGTCCCCCTCACCTTGTCATTAAAAACATTTACAATGCTTTAAAACCAAACGGCCGATTTGTAGCAGAATTTTGGGGAAAAGGAAACATGGACGAAATTTTCACAGAAATCATTCGTCAATTTAAAACGTTTGATATCCCTTATAACGATGTAGATTTCCCATGGTACTTTCCTTCTGTAGCTGAATATTCTTCTCTTTTGGAATCACAGAATTTTCAAGTCACCACGGCTATTCACTACAGCCGTCCCTTCTTGTTAAAAGGGGAAAACGGCTTGCGTAATTGGCTGGAAACAAATGCAGCCCCTCTTTTTGCTCACGTGACGACAGAAACTAAAAATGTTCTCATTACGCGCTTAGAAAATCGAATGCAAGACAAACTATTTCAAAATGGATCTTGGCTAGCAGAAGCTAAACATATACGTGTACATGCTGTAAAACGAGATTAAAAAATGGACGTGATTCTATTCACGTCCATTTTCGTTAAAGTGCAGCCAATACC
>NZ_JBFULJ010001346.1:0-723 GCF_056400385.1 Priestia sp. P5_B4 | reverse complement strand
GGACACAGCAGTTCACTCCTGTAGGAAACAGCGTCATTTGGTCTTCATTAATCGCTTTGATTCCTATTCTTTACTTCTTTTGGGCTCTGGCTATTAAACGAATGAAAGGTTATATGGCTGGAGTTACAACTTTACTGGTCGCACTTGCCGTTGCAATATTTGCTTATAAAATGCCGGCTAGCATGGCTTTTATGTCAGCCAGTCAAGGAGCCGTATACGGTATACTGCCGATTGGATGGATTATCATTACGTCCGTTTTTCTTTACAAACTAACCGTAAAAACCGGTCAGTTTGATATTATTCGTACCTCTGTCGTATCTATTACAGAAGATCGCAGACTTCAAGCTTTGTTGGTTGCTTTTTCGTTTGGGGCTTTTCTTGAAGGGGCCGCTGGTTTCGGAGCACCTGTTGCTATTTCAGCAGCTCTGCTGGTAGGTTTAGGATTTAATCCGCTGTATGCCGCTGGCTTATGTTTATTAGCAAACACAGCACCCGTTGCTTTTGGTGCAATCGGTATTCCTATCACGGCTATGGAAGGTCCTACTGGAGTAGCGGCAATGGAAATCTCTAAAATGGTAGGCCGCCAGCTTCCTTTTATTTCTGTATTTATTCCCCTGTATTTGGTTTTTGTAATGGCAGGATTTAAGAAAACAGTAGAAGTACTCCCTGCTATTTTAGTATCCGGCATCTCTTTTGCACTTACCCAGTTTGTCAGCTCTAACT
>NZ_JBFULJ010001345.1:0-724 GCF_056400385.1 Priestia sp. P5_B4 | reverse complement strand
TGATTACGCTTTGCTCACTCTCTGTAAAAATGTCGTCCATCACTGTTTGAATGTTTGATTTGACAATACAGTCAGCGTCAGGGTCGCCGCTGCACCAATGAGGCTTCAGCGTTCCTGTCGATATAACCCGGTAAATCAATCCAAGACTTATTTCAGCAGGGCTGCAGCCTAAAGTATAACCGCCGCCTAGCCCTTCTTTTGTCCGAACCAAGTTGTTTTTTCTGAGTGTACTCATTATTTTCCGAACCCGTGCAGGATTGGTACAGATGTTATAAGCAATCGATTCACTGCTTGCTCGGTGATCTGGTAAATTTGCTAGGAACACTAAGCTGTGCACGGCAATGGTAAATTCACTGTTCATCTTCCATAAACCACCTTTTTTCTTTCTCTACTGTAACGTTAAGTGACACAGTTGGAAAAGTCAAGAGAGCAAGGAGGGAAAGAAGAACTGTAGCTTTATTTATTCACGGTCTTCTTTTTCTATACTTTCTACTTCATTAGCTGAGTTGATTTCAAGGTATACCGTCTTTTCTTTTAAACTGCCCTTTTCTTCTTTTTCAAAGTCTGTGCTTTTTTGATACGTTTTTTTGCCGTTTGGAACTTTTACCGTTATATGTTTGTTACTTTCTTCTATAAAAACACCTACAATTTTACGCTCGTCTCCATCTTGTTCATAAACGCCATTTTTATCTGCTTTTGCTTTTGGAGTTAATTCAATACTAGT
>NZ_JBFULJ010001344.1:0-725 GCF_056400385.1 Priestia sp. P5_B4 | reverse complement strand
ATGTTGGGCTAGTGCCATAAGAAATTCAAAAAATGCAACGATTCCTTGTGCTTGTGAACAAGTTGATGGGGTGGTATGGGATCTTTGGGATAGACTACAAGATCCTGAA
Organism: Priestia sp. P5_B4; assembly: GCF_056400385.1. NCBI lineage: Bacteria > Bacillati > Bacillota > Bacilli > Caryophanales > Bacillaceae > Priestia > Priestia sp. P5_B4. The sequence goes on along the minus strand of NZ_JBFULJ010001344.1, from coordinate 616 downwards.
AGAAGATTACTAGTGATGACTGATAGACTTTCTAGTAATGAACAAATAGAGAAGGATCTATTATTATTAACGACTTAAAGGAAGTGATTAAATGAATACCCTATTAAAGCCTATAGCGAAGCAAGATTTGCTTATTAGAATGAGTATTGATCCTTGTTGGAGTCCAGAGATAAAAAATGGACCTTTTCAACAAATGGTTAAATTAATCGGAGATGAGAGCCTACTTGATGTAAATATAGCAGCTCTTCATGCTGAACGTCGAGGTCGCTGGCTACAAATTTTAGCACAAGTAAAACCGATATACCAAAAAACATTTTTGTATTTAGGAGATAATGAGGAGTTTGTAGACGATGTAATTTTTCAAACGTTCCTTTCAAGTAATTTTCTTTGGGAGGCGGAATATAGTTTACCACATCCATTAGGTTATGGACGTGGTATTGAAAAAGCAACACCATTTATTTATTTTTTACGTTCACAAAGTGAAGTGTTATTAAAAAAAATTCTTGAGCTTGCGGAATTGGAATACGCAATTTTTAAAGCTGCATACCATCTACCTAGTAAACAACCATCTGGTATGGAAGATAAATTATATATATCCCCTGCGGCTACCTTAATG
>NZ_JBFULJ010001343.1:0-727 GCF_056400385.1 Priestia sp. P5_B4 | reverse complement strand
GAATGAGTCTTCAGCTAGCTATAAAGTGACGACCAAAGAAACGAAAAGTTCTGTCCTTATCTTTGCTCCACACGGTGGAGGAATTGAAGGGGGGACAAGCGAAATTGCCCAAGAGCTTGGCAAACAAAATGCTCTTTATCTATTCGAATCGTTAAAGTCGAAAGGGTCACGAGACCTGCACCTCACAAGCACTCATTTTGATGAGCCCACAGCGCGTAAGATGGTAAGCAAGTATGATAATGTTTTATCTCTTCACGGGTATTCTGGGAACGAAAAACATATTTTTGTGGGCGGGACTGATCGGGAGCGCGCAAAAAAATTAACGCAGTTATTAAATCAAAATGGATTTCCGGCCGAACTGATTACAAAAGGGCACGATGAGATTGCAGGCATTAACTCTGGAAATATTGCAAATAAAAATCGTACCGGGAAAAGTATTCAATTAGAGATTAGCCAACCGCTGCGAAGTGCTATGTTTCATTCATTCACTGCAAAAGGAAGAGCTTCGTCTAAAACTCAAACTTTTTATAGGTTTACAAATGTGCTTTCTACATTCGCTTCTACTTCTTACTGAATTAAAAAAAGAATGCTTTCGCAAGCATTCTTTTTTTATAAACTAGTTTTGCTACTCGTGACTTATAATAGGTTTCCAGTTAAAATCTTTTACATCTTGAACAGAAGGCTTTCTCACGTGCTGTAAGCTTTCTTTATTACACGCTCCATAAAC
>NZ_JBFULJ010001342.1:0-727 GCF_056400385.1 Priestia sp. P5_B4 | reverse complement strand
TTATTCAGCCATATGCTAGCAAGTATCAACAGCAAGTAGTGGATTTAATTCTTCATATTCAGCAGCAAGAATACCAAATTCCAATAACAGAAAAAGATCAGCCTGATTTGTTTGAAATCGAAAGCTTTTATCAACAGGGAAACGGAAACTTCTGGGTTGCTGTTTGCAACGAAAAAGTAGTAGGAAGCGTAGCTTTAATAGACATTGGCAGCCGTCAAGTAGCGCTGCGGAAAATGTTTGTAGCAAAGTCTTATAGAGGAGCAACCTTGAAAACAGCTCACCGATTATTGCATACAGCCATCGCGTGGGCAAAAGAGAGAGAAGTGGAAAGAATATATTTAGGAACCACGTTACAATATAGAGCTGCTCATCGATTTTATGAGAAAAATGGGTTTCAACATATAGAGAAAGAAAAGCTGCCTGAGAATTTCCCGGTGATGAACGTAGATAAAAAGTTTTATACATATAAGGTATAAAGTGAGCCGCTAGGTTAAGGAATCTAGCGGCTTTTACTTTGGCAATGTCTCTTGATAATGAACTCTTTTTTTAAGTAGCAAATTGTCTAACTGAGCAATTAAAATCCCCGCAACCACAATAACAGAACCAATCAGTTCTTTAAGCGTAAACAGCTCATGCAAAAAAAGAACGGCAAACAGCGCAGCAAAAATAGGCTCCGTTGCAAAAATAAGTCCTGTGTGAGTAGGAGTTGTGTAGCGCTGGGCAATGG
>NZ_JBFULJ010001341.1:0-727 GCF_056400385.1 Priestia sp. P5_B4 | reverse complement strand
GCACCATACTGCCTCCAGTTGACCATACAAGGTGAGTAGCTTTTGACATATCGTTTTCTAGTCCTTGCGCTTGTATATAGGACGACCCGCTTTCCAACAGGTGGAGAGGTCCTTGTAAACCAGCCGCTGCTGAAGGTTCTATATACATGTTTTCACGATTGGCTAGCTCATAAATAAATCGGAAAAGCTGATCATCTTCTACGGTATAAATTCCGCTAATAAGCGATTTTATCGTTTCACCTACAAAGCTAGATGGCCTTCCTACAGCTAGTCCATCGGCAGCTGTTACATTGTCAAGTCCAATATCCGTAACCGAAATGCCGTCATGCAGCTCGGTCATTAATCCAAGCAGCATGCAAGGAGAGTGAGTAGGTTCAGCAAAAAAGCAGTGAACGTGATCACCGTATATTGCTTTTAGTCCAAACGTAATACCGCCAGGACCTCCGCCTACTCCGCAAGGCAAATAGACAAATAAAGGGTGTTCGGCGTCTACTTGAATCCGCAGCTCGGCTAGCTGCTTTTTCAAACGTAAAGCCGCCACGGAATAACCGAGAAATAAATCTCTAGACTGTTCRTCGTCAATAAAATGGCAGGCGGGGTCTGCTTCGGCTTGCTTTCGTCCTTCTTCCACGGCTTTTCCGTAGTCAGACTGATATTCAATAACGGTTACACCTTTAGAACGAAGCAGATCTTTTTTCCATTTTTTAGCGTCCGCTGACATATGGAC
>NZ_JBFULJ010001340.1:0-727 GCF_056400385.1 Priestia sp. P5_B4 | reverse complement strand
TACTCATATGATTTAATAAAATCAACGTTGTATTTTTCAACGCTTGATAAGTAGGACTCTCTAAATGATGAATCAGGCGTATACCATGACTTTTCATAAAAATAGGCTTGAAGATCTTTCGATTTAAATACATACCCATGCCGCGCATAGATTTCATTTCGAGCTAGCCTTAGTTCACTCGAGCTCAAACTGCTAATATCACTATAGCTTAATTTGTAAGAATCCGAACCAGCAAGAATATAAGAGCTTGAAGTAGCATAAGAGCGCGGCCCAGGCACGATCACTTCTCGTTCTTTTATGACGGTTTTTTCCTTTTCGACGGGCGGCGTTTGTATATTTAACATAATACTTTCTTCACTTTGAATAGTGTAGGGACTGCTTTTGAACGTTGTGCCGTCTTTTTGCACTTCTGCATGAACAGTGACGCTTCCATCCGTGGCAACAGGCCCTATTTGTGATGAGCTATTCACCTGCAGTCCCGTGCTTTTTCCATTTACGAATAAAATAGCGTCATCTCTATTCGATGAGATTGTAACGTAAGCCCCTTTAAATACCACAGATATATTTTCTTCTTTTTGCCGGTGAAAATTTACAGTGGTTTGGTCTGTAAGTTTTCCATAAGAGCTTTCATAAGAAGCCGTAAGCGGGTAATTCCCAATCATAAAAGGTCCTATTTTTTGCGTTTGATTCTTGGATATCGATTGTTTTGTATCATTGACTGTAACTG
>NZ_JBFULJ010001339.1:0-727 GCF_056400385.1 Priestia sp. P5_B4 | reverse complement strand
GGTAGGACTCGAACCTACGACCGATCGGTTAACAGCCGATAGCTCTACCACTGAGCTACTGTGGAATAATATTTATCAGACTTCTTACATTGTAATCGACATTATATGTAATGTCAATAAGTTTTTGTAATTTATTTGCCGTTTATTTGAGACGGCTTTATTAATTTATCATAATCAATCTATTTTAGTCAAGCATCTTCTACATTTTTTTTAATTTACCTTTACACTTTCCACAAACATATTTAACCGTGTTCACTTTTCTTTTTCGAACATATTTTTGCTCGCACTGCATACATACATATATGTGCTCTTTTTTCTTTCCATCACTTTCTTTTTTCAATGCCTGACAAAATCGGGGGGCCCCTACTTCTTTCATTAGGCTTTTAAAGTCTTGATCTCCATGCTTATACCCTTTCCCCTCAATATGTAAATGATAGTGACAGAGCTCATGTTTAATTATTGCTACTATTTCTTGTGTGCCATATTGTTCAAAGTATTTGTAGTTTACTTCTATATTAGATGTACGTAATAAATACCTTCCACCTGTCGTACGTAAACGAGGATTAAAAGTGGCTTCATGACGAAATGGTTTGTGAAACAGCTTCAATGAAATTTCTTCTACAAGTATTTGTAAATCCTTATCATTCATCTTATATACTCCTCTACTGTATGAAATCACCTGACTAGCTCTTTGGGCATACACTTCATTACATACTCACTATTTACC
>NZ_JBFULJ010001338.1:0-729 GCF_056400385.1 Priestia sp. P5_B4 | reverse complement strand
GTACGGCTGTAGGCGGACTATTTATATCAGGACTAGGTACAGAATACGTCGTACTAGTGGGGATCTTGTCATTAGTATTGAGCGTAGTATTTATTTTACCAAGAAGCTACACGCATCGTCCTATAAAACAGCTTTCTAAATAAGGCATCAATTCAACCCTTTTTCGGGATCCCTTTGTTTTCTTTTATTGCATCTATGAAGAGCAGAAATCTATTCTATTCAATGCTTACACCATTAATAAATAAAAAATGGAGATTTGAGATGGAAAAGTACACTAAAGTTACACTTGTTCCTTTACCATCATATCCCTGTCACAAAAGACGTTTTTTTATGACTTGCTAAGGGAATAAAAAAAGGAAATTCAAGAAAAAGAGGGAGTTACAATGTCAGAAATGGGAAGAAAAGAAGACTACGGGGAGATTGAAATAGGTAAATACGAATTGTTCTTCAAAAAGAGTTATAAAGTTATAAATACGATTAACGACTTCTTGATAGGCATCTGGTTCCTAATTGGCAGTATTTTATTCTTCTATGATTCCTTAAAAAATATAGGGATTTGGTTATTTATTCTTGGGAGCGTGCAATTGCTCATTCGTCCAACGATTAAATTAGTACACGATTTTCACTTACGAAAATATTTAAAGGAAGGTTATCGGAATAAATAATCTTCTTTGCAAACAATTTTTCTTGTGAATTCTATATATCAAAAGGGGGTGTACGCGTACACCC
>NZ_JBFULJ010001337.1:0-731 GCF_056400385.1 Priestia sp. P5_B4 | reverse complement strand
CAGCGCACCGCAGCCTCCTGCATTAAGAACAATATCATCCGCTTGAATGGATTCAAACGCCATAATATTTTGCTTCGCTAACTTCTTTGCCTGATCTTTTTCTCCTCCATGCGCATGCAGTGCGCCGCAGCACGTCTGCACTTCTGGTATAACGACCTTACACCCCGCTTTTTGTAAAAGTGCAATCGTCGCGTTGTTTGTTTCCATAAACATCGTATCCATTAAACACCCTGTAAAAAAAGCAACCGTACGCTCTATTGTTCCTTCTGCTTCGAATAAAAACGGCCGTTTCTTCATTTCTTTTTTGGTTGGCACAGGCGGAAGCGTTTTTTCCATTTGTGCTAGATTACCAGGAAGGACGTTTAGTATGTTTGTTTTTTGAACAGCTTTTTGCAAGCCGCTTCTTTGATAGAAAGCAAGCAGAGAATGTACATTTTTTAATCGTTCTTTATGCGGAAAAAGCTGTTCGAACACCATATGCCTGAGCGCTTTTACCGGCCATTTATGCCTTTTTTTCTGCTGAATAATATCACGCGCTTCTTCTAATAAGTGTCCGTACTTCACACCCGAAGGACAAACAGGCTCACACGCTCGGCAGCCAAGACAAAGATTCAATTGTTTTTCAACAGATTCATCAGGTTCAATAAGTCCGTCTACAACTCCTTTCATCAAAGCAATTCTTCCGCGCGGTGAAGCTGCTTCATATTGATTCGTTTGTCCATACGTCGGAC
>NZ_JBFULJ010001336.1:0-732 GCF_056400385.1 Priestia sp. P5_B4 | reverse complement strand
ATTCAGGAAAGATTGGAGAGGGAACTATAAGAACGTATCCCATGTTTATAACATGTAGGATTCGTTAAGCAATTTACGAATAAAAAGAGGATTGGACTGATTAAAAATGAAAGTGAATTTTGAGAAATTTGGCGAACTAAACAATCAAGCTGTACATGCTTATACCTTATTAAATGATGAAGGCCTTAAAATCACCTGCCTTGACTATGGGTGTGTGATATCAAATATTGAAATGCCGGATTCTGAAGGGAAGATTGAAAGTGTTGTATTGGGATTCGATTCAATAGAAGAATACCAAAAGTATTCTCCTTATTTCGGAGCTGTGGTCGGACGCGTAGCAGGGCGTATAGGCGGAGCAGCGTTTGAGCTTAATAATGAAACCTACCGTCTAGAGAAAAATGAAGGAAACAACCATCTGCATGGCGGATCAGAAGGATTTAGTCACAAAATATGGAATGCCAAAACAATTGATGCAAGTGATCATGTAGGCGTTGAATTTACATATGTAAGTAAAGACGGAGAAGAAGGCTATCCCGGCAACCTTGAAGTGAAAGTTACGTATACATTAACGAATAAAAATGAGTTCCATATTTCTTACGAAGGAACAACAGATCAAGATACTCTTATTAATTTAACAAATCATACGTATTTCAATTTAAGCGGAAATCTAAAAGAAACGGTGTTGGATCATGTTTTGAAGCTGAAAAGTAACGAATTCTTAGAGTTGAATAA
>NZ_JBFULJ010001335.1:0-733 GCF_056400385.1 Priestia sp. P5_B4 | reverse complement strand
GTTAAGCACTTGACTTACAATTTTACCTACGCCTGGATTTCTCCAATCAAATGTATCTTGATGCCAAGACCAAAGAATAATGGTATACTGCTGATTTTTAGCAGCTTTTACTACCCGATCGTCATAATAGCCAGTAGGTGGACGAAACAGGTAAGGTTTTATTCCTGTAATAGCTTGTATACGTTCATCCGCTTTTTCAATTTCTTGTTCAATTCTCTCTACTTCCTGACCCCTTACTTTCAAATGGCTATATGTATGATTAGCAAGTTCATGCCCTTCACGAACTTCTCTTTGAGCAAGCTTGGGAAACGACGTTACTCGATCTCCGACTACAAAAAAAGTTGCTTTGGCACCGTACTCTTGCAATAAATTCAAAATGGTCGGCGTATATTTAGGATCTGGTCCATCATCAAATGTAAGCGCAATTAACTTCTCGTCTTTCATGGGAACTTCCCACACGATATCTCCTTTTTTTTCATAATAAAATCTGCTCTTCTTTGCAGCATCCGCCTGAATACCATAGAAATTAATGGAAACAATAATGATAATTGACAAGTACCATTTCACTCAATGACCTCCTTTTTTGTCTAGGTGTGCTTCATGCGTATTGTCAATAAACGCTTTAATACCAACTGCAAATAATCGTTCATCACCTAAACACACGCGCTGTTGACGGCGATTAGCTGCAGAAGTTGATTTACGGTTTTTCATAGTCTTCTCTCCATTACTAATT
>NZ_JBFULJ010001334.1:0-734 GCF_056400385.1 Priestia sp. P5_B4 | reverse complement strand
CAGTAAGAACGCCCACATATTTACCATCATCGTCAACTAGCGGAACTGTAGAATAGCGATGATACTCCATTTTTTCAAGAGCCTGTCTTAATGTCGATTGAATATTTAGTGTTACAACATCACTTTTTGGTACTAAGAAAAATGCAATATTCATTTTTTAATCTCCTTTTCCTTACCCGCTCATCTTACAATTTCTATTTATTTTTTCAGTTTTCGGCTTATTTTAATGTTTTAATCATACAAAATGCAGCTCGCAGTTATCTTACATTTACAACTATAAGCTGTCAATCCTAAGCTATGTAATTTTGACTTCTTATTTTCTTTATTACAGTACCCGTTTTCTAAATAATCAAATCCTAATTTTTAGAAAAACACGTCTAGTTAAAATAATGGTTCCTGCAGCTGCTTCTTTATACTAATAAGGGCCGGAAGAGCTACTTTCAGCTCTTCTTCTCTGCGATAAGAACGCAACTGAACCTCATTATATGCTCTGTTTATACTTTTTGACTCATGAAAAAGTCCCACATGATTCGACTAGCATTGGGGCCTTTAGGGTCTGTATAGCTGCCCGCTGAATTCCCTCCTGACCATGCATGCCCCATTCCATTTATAATATATTTATCAATAGCCAATTCTCCCTTACTGCTTTCGTAGCGATATGTTGTATAATCCCGTCCAAAGAGAATTTTTTCTTCTCTCGTTTTAACCGGGCTATCTTGAATCCATCCATCTAT
>NZ_JBFULJ010001333.1:0-735 GCF_056400385.1 Priestia sp. P5_B4 | reverse complement strand
GTGTCAAAGGAATGCTAACGATTGGCGCCAGTTTCACGATTGGTGAATATATTCTCCCTTCATTTTTAGCAAAGCTTCGTGAACAATATCCTGATATTGATGTAGAAGTGACTATCGGTAATACAAAGGAAATCGCTCAGCTTGTTCGTCATTTCAAAGTAGACGTAGGGCTTATTGAAGGACACACGGAAGAATCCGACTTACATATTCAGTCATTTATGGACGATGAGCTTGCCATCGTTGCGTCAGTGGATCATCCTTTAGCTCAGCTTAAAAAAGTAGAAATTGATGATTTACAAAATCAGCGGTGGGTAGCGCGTGAAAAAGGCTCTGGAACAAGAGAATATTTAGATCACGTTCTAATGTCCAACGGTTTAAAAATGAAAAGCATTCTAACGATCAGCAGCAATCAAGGAATTAAAGAAGCCATCGTTCACGATTTAGGAATGTCTGTGCTGTCGCTTTGTGCTATTAAAGAAGATGTTGAACAAAAACACCTATCGATTCTGAACGTTAACACCGCTCCTTTTAAGCGCCGTTTCTCTTATATCTATCCTGCTAACAGCGCTCATAAAAAAGTAGCGGAGCTTTTTATTCAGCTTTTAAACTAAAAAAAGACTTTCCACACTGAGTGGAAAGTCTTTTTTAGTAAATAGCCATACATGTCTTTACATTCTTTTTTAATGAACATGCGTCTGCTGAGCCGGCATTTTGGACAAACGAACAGCTAGGAGA
>NZ_JBFULJ010001332.1:0-736 GCF_056400385.1 Priestia sp. P5_B4 | reverse complement strand
TTTCAGTAACGCTGCAGTTTGTATACAGCTTCCCTCCAGCTTTTTGGAACACATGTCCCAGCCCTTTTGCAATTCTAGGGTTTCCTCCTTTTACATAGTACACCCCATCATTCATTTCTAAATGTCCAATCAATGAAAACGTAGCGGGTGATGTATAAGGTGRAGATCCGATATAGGTTGCATATCGATTAAATGCATTTCGAATGTTTTCGTTTCGAAAAAAACGCTGATGAAACGTATCTACTGTTTCAAACGGCCTTACTTGCAGCAATGCTTTTAATAAAGAAGGGTTTGTGTAATCTTTCCACGATGAAAATGTCCGGTAGAAAAATTGGCTTTTTGCAATGTCGTATATTCTTTTTACTTCTTTCAAATAGGCAGGGTATTGCTCCGCAGCAAAGGGATCGAGACGTTCAAGCTGCTGAATCATTTTTCTTTCATCTATAGACATGGAAAATTGGGAGCCGTCGGTGAAGAAGTTATTCGTATGATGCGTTAGTTTGACAAGAGGCATATAGTCTTCTGGACGTTCACCCGCTTGCTCAAATAACCACTGAAAAACTTCGGGCATTGTAATGGTATTAGGCCCAAAATCAAAAGAATATTCTCCTAGCTGCACAGGCATCATTTTTCCGCCTACATGCTCGTTTTTTTCCACAATTGTGACATCGAACCCCTTTGTTTGAAGAAGAACTCCTGCAGCTAATCCGCCTAATCCCGCCCCAACTATTAGTAC
>NZ_JBFULJ010001331.1:0-738 GCF_056400385.1 Priestia sp. P5_B4 | reverse complement strand
CTACTGCTAAGAAGTCCGCTACGTGGTAGACTCCTTTTACCCCTTCTACTTTCAAGATGTCTTGAACAACTTCAGGAGCTGCTTCAGCATTTTTTTCCGTATAGTTATTGCTTTTTCCGCCTGATAGCACTTCGTCTAAATTAATTTTCATTGTATTCGGACTTGGCGTTGGCTCAATTGATTTAATGTTCATATCGTATCGTACTCCTSTCATTAAAATTGTAGCATGTGCCTTATACTCAGTCTAACGACTTGTTTACGCGTTTTCAATTTCTTCAATCAGCTCTGAAAGCTCTGCCCAGCGATCAAGCAGTGCACTTAATTCTTCGTTTGCTTTCTCTTGTTCTAACGATAGGTTATGCGCTTTTGTATAATCGCTGCCCACCTGTTCAATTTCACTTGTTAAGCGTTCAATTTCTTCTTCTTTTGCTGCAATATTATCTTCGATTTCTTCCCATTCTTTTTGTTCTTTATACGTTAAGCGACGCTTTTTCGTTTTCTCCGGCTGTTTTGGCTTTTCTTCTTTCACTTTAGCCTGCTGAACCATTGCCTGCTTCTTCTTCATCGCTTMTTCCAATTGATCTGTATAAGCGCCAAAATAAATCGAAATGTTTCCTTCTCCTTCAAAAACTAGTAAGTAATCTGCTACTTTATCTAAGAAATAGCGATCATGCGATACGGTGATCACAACACCTGGAAATTCTTCGAGATAGTCTTCAAGCACCGTTAGCGTTTGAG
>NZ_JBFULJ010001330.1:0-738 GCF_056400385.1 Priestia sp. P5_B4 | reverse complement strand
GCCAATAACTTAGGCATCACAGGTACACCAACCATTTATGTAGGCGGCAAAAAATTCGAAGGAAAAACAATCGATGACTTTGATCAAATGGTCAAAGATGCGGCTAAGGAGAACAAATAATGAACAAGTCTTTGGTCTTCGGGTGGATTACAGCGCTTATCGCGATGCTTGGAAGCTTGACGTTTAGTGAAGTTCTTCACTTTATTCCGTGTGAACTTTGCTGGTATCAGCGAATTTTAATGTATCCGCTCGCGATTGTGCTAGGTGTAGCCGTGTATCGGAATGATACGTTCATCTACAAATACGTCCTGCCGTTTTCAGTGATTGGTATGGCGCTTTCAGGCTATCATTATTGCCTGCAGAAGATACCGGCTCTTAAAGCATTTGAAACGTGTACAAGTGGTGTTCCTTGCTCAGGTCAATATATTAACTGGCTTGGATTTATCACCATTCCTTTTTTAGCGTTTATTGCGTTTACTGTCATTACAATTATGATGCTTGTTCTTCGCAAGCAGGCGAAAAAAGCTTAACCTCCGGGTTAAGCTTTTTTGTATGGAAACAAAAAAAGTCCCGCTTCCAAGAAGCGGGTGCAAATAGGGKACATYTATGAAAAATGATGAAATTGYTTTGACAAGAACAGTATAYAAAAGAAAAGTGAAAAAACGGTGAAAAGAGAAAAGCTTTTTTTAAAAAAAGGTGAAAATATGCTTTTCTTACAAAAAAAGCCCCGCTCACAAA
>NZ_JBFULJ010001329.1:0-738 GCF_056400385.1 Priestia sp. P5_B4 | reverse complement strand
TAAATATATTACCGATTATCTAAAGAAAAAATTACTAATATATTTATATCCAGTTAACATAACAGGTATTATCGGCAATGAAATCAACTACTTTCTTCTTTCTTCTGTTATAATGAAGCATAAAATTTTTAAGGAAGGGATGATGAATAACATGGACTTATCATCTATACTATCCTTTTTAGGTGTAGCTATATTACTTACACTTATACCAGGTCCGGACAATTTATTTGTTTTAGCTCAAAGCATATCAAACGGAAAAAAGGCAGGGATCTTAACTGCACTAGGACTTTCTACAGGTCTCATTTTCCATATAACAGCTGCAACACTTGGAATTACGGCTATCATTTATCAATCGGCTATAGTATTTGCAATCGTCAAATATGCCGGAGCAGCATATTTATTATTCTTAGCATACAAATCTTTTAGAGAAAAAGACTCGCAACTTGATCTTAATGATGAAAATTCAATAAGCTACAAGTCTTTATATAGAAAAGCTGTTATAAGTAATCTCTTAAATCCAAAAGTATCCTTATTTTTTCTAGCCTTTCTCCCTCAGTTTATTAATTACACAAACGGAAATGTGACAAAACAAATGCTTATTTATGGAATTTTATCCTTGATACAAAGTTTAGTTATCTTTATTTTGATAAGTATATTTGCAGGAAAAGTAAGGAATTATTTAAAGAAAAACCCTACTATAGCAAAGAAAATTAACCTGATTCAAGGATCTTTGTTTAC
>NZ_JBFULJ010001328.1:0-742 GCF_056400385.1 Priestia sp. P5_B4 | reverse complement strand
GAATATTGTCGTCAGTCATAGTAGAAGAATCGCGTAATATATGCTTTAAGTTCGTATACATATAGCTTTTATTATGCTGAAATGTCTTTCCGATAATTCCTTCGCCAACTTTCATTTTCATGTTTTGAATTTCATTGTTTGGCCCCCCGGACCAGGCGCGAGGCAAAAGAAATTGAGTGRAAGAATCAAACATCCACAGCACGCCCATATCCGCAACAGAAATAACTGAAAGAGCATTTTCAAGAATTCTTGTTAATAAATAATCTGAGTCTTGTAAAAGTGAGATTTCCTTAATGCTTTTCATAAGCACGTTTAAAATGTGCTCATGCCGCTCTAGCTTTTTTTGCAGCACATAAGGAGAAAAGGTAGCCGATAGCTGTTTTATTTGTGGGGGTGTCCAGTCATGCTTAGCAAATATGCGAACAACAAAGGCATAGCGATTTGGAAAGGACAAGTAAATTTCCTCGAACTCTTCATATGCCATATGCTTTTGAAAGGAATCACTGCCGTTATGTAGGCTAGTGGGAGGAGTGTAAGACAGGGATGAACATGAAGAACTGGAAAAAAACACGTTAAAATTTGTAGAATCAATACTTGTCCAAATCTGATAAGGACTATTTTTGATAATAGATGTAAGATAACCTTTCATATTAGCTAATAAATCACTCATGTTAACAACCCCTTATAGACTACTTAATGTAAAAAAATACATAGTTATAGTTCTTATTATATAGAAATACAC
>NZ_JBFULJ010001327.1:0-744 GCF_056400385.1 Priestia sp. P5_B4 | reverse complement strand
ACGACTACCTTGTTACAGCTTTAGGTAGTGAAACTGCTTACTTCGGTATCCCTGGTTTAGAAGAGCACAGCTTCGTTCTTAAATCAGTAAATGATGCAAACCGTTTACGTGCACACGTAGAAGCTTGTATCGCTGAATACAGCAAAACAAAAAATAAAGCTGACGGTACAATCGTAGTTGGCGGTGGCGGATTAACAGGTATCGAACTTGTTGGTGAATACGCTGACTTAATGCCAAGCCTATGTCTAAAACACGGTGTTGATCCGAAAGAAATTTCTCTATACTGTGTAGAAGCAGCTCCTACAGTTCTTCCAGGCTTCCCTGCTGAATTAGTAGAGCGCGCTCAATCAAGCTTAACAAAACGTGGCGTTACATTTGTTACTGGTACACCTGTAACAAAAATGGATGCTACAACTGTTGAACTTAAAGACGGCAGTAAAATTGAAACAAAAACAATGGTATGGACTGGCGGAGTTCAAGGTAACTCTGTAGTTGCTAACTCAGGTATCGAAGTAAACCGCGGTCGTGCACTTGTAAATGAATTCTTACAATCTACATCTCATAAAGATGTATTCCTTGCTGGTGACTCAGCGGTTGTAATGGGTCCAGAAGGTCGCCCTTACCCACCTACTGCTCAATTAGCTTGGCAAATGGGTGAAGTTGTAGGCGTGAACTTAGCAGTAGCTATTCGCGGCGGAGCAATGGAATCATTCGTTCCTGTCTTCTCTGGTACACTAGGAAGTC
>NZ_JBFULJ010001326.1:0-744 GCF_056400385.1 Priestia sp. P5_B4 | reverse complement strand
GTGCCTGTACTAACGCACATTCATATAATTCTTTTAATGTATCGTTCTCCGCATAAACCTTCATATATTCAACACCGTTAGAGGCTGAAAAGCAAAGACCAACTAACTTTTCTTTAGTAACTACATCTTTACAAAATCTAATAGCTGCAGCACTTTCTCCCGAATTAGGATTTTCCCAAATACTAGGATCATAACAGGAAGTGAAAATATTTAGCTTCTTAAGCTTTTCTGGCTCTATAAAGATTAAGATAGAACCTCTCTGCCACCCTGTTGCATTCCAAAGTTGTTCATATCCTTCGATGACTTCCTTTTTTAAATCCAMTTTGTATTTGTTTCGAGTAAAAGAAAGTATATCAGTACACTGTTGAAATAATTCTGTATCTTCTTTGAGGCCATACACATAGCACTCTTTGGCACACAAGAGTAGTGGGCGAAGAATTAACTCATGTGCTGGAAGTGCCTCATTCTCTTTATAATCATAAAATCTATTTGGGATTAAGTTAACAAAAAAATGACCCAAGAAAGCCCCACCTTTCAACTAAAAATCAATTATTTCAATGGAACAAATACTGACTATAAAATTTAGAGCTTGTTTCATTCAGATATATCTTTAATATCAAATTCAAATATAGATTTTTTCTCCTCTTTAGACATGCCAGTAAAGAATTTTTTATGTACTCTCATTTTTTTTGTTTTTGTAGGAAATATCGTTTCTAACCATGTGGCCCCCATAGGAGTATGCTC
>NZ_JBFULJ010001325.1:0-745 GCF_056400385.1 Priestia sp. P5_B4 | reverse complement strand
ACATTTCTTAGTAATTTATCTCCTGATTTTAAAGGTGGGAAAAACAAATCTTTTTCTATCTTGTTCGAGATGAATAAACTTTTTGAATCTTACATTTCGATACTTATAAATCAATGTACGGACCACAAAGTTCAAATTCAGCACCAAGAGCATAAACTATTAGTCAAGGAAGCAACTCAAAGACAGATATATTCATTGAAACCAGATGTCGTTATTTCAAATGGAGAAACAGAGCTAGTAATTGACACCAAGTGGAAACAAATAAGAAGTTTGTACAATCGCCATGGAGCAAAACGAGAAGATTTATTTCAACTTTATGCCTATGTAACGAGATATAAAGAGGCTCGTTCAGCAATACTACTTTATCCACATAATAGTTTCATTGAAGAAGATCCGGCAACAATATTAGAGTCCTGGTACCTTGATGGCTTACCAGAAAAAAGAATTCGTATGTATTCAATAAGTTTAGAAGATGAAAAAGTAACTATTGATAACCTTACTAATATTATTCAAGAAAATTTCGTTGTGTGATAAATGAAAGAGCAGATCTCGTTTTGAGATCTGCTCCATTATGTAATTTATTAATAATCGTATCCCCACACTTAGTGAAAAAACATAATGATAAGAAATATAAACAATAGGAAGGGGGAGGATTAGTAATGGATCCTAATTCTTTAGAGTATCAGAAGTCAATTGCTCTTGAATTTGAGGCTAGTAAAAATAGAGTAAGATATTTAATAGGTTC
>NZ_JBFULJ010001324.1:0-745 GCF_056400385.1 Priestia sp. P5_B4 | reverse complement strand
TTATAAAAGAAGTGCAGCTTGTGATGAAAGAACATGTAATTGTAACAGATCCACGCGGAATTATTATTGCGTCAACAGAAGAAAAACGGGTTGGTTTTTTTCACGAAGGCGCGTGGAACGTGATGCAAAGAAAGCAAAAACTATATATATCCAAAAAAGAAGCAGCGGATTTAAAAGGAGTTAAGCCTGGCATTAACTTGCCTATCAGTTATCAAGGAGACATTATTGGGGTTATTGGCATTACAGGTACTCCAGAAGCCGTTGAGCCTTTTGCAGACATTATTCGAAGATTAACAGAGCTAATTATTCGCGAGGCATATTACATAGAAACAAAGGAATGGGAAAATAAAGGAGTGGAAGCTTTTTTTCGTGAATGGATTTATAGCCAGCAGGTAGATGCAGAATTTATTGAACGAGGTCATATTTTAGGAGTGCAAGTAGACAGTTCTTATTGCTGCACGCTGTTTCAAATTGACTCATCTCTTTCGAAAAAGAAGCAGCAGCAGGTACAAGAAACAATTCGCTACTGGTTTGAAAGTCATAAAGCTGACGGGGATTATATCGCAAACTGGGGATATGATCGTTTGCTTTTACTGAAAGAAGCGGTAGGTGAAAAGGCAAGGCAAGGATTTAAAGAAGAATTAAAAAAATGTCAGCAGTACATTCAAGCAAACAACCAAGTTATGATCACTATTGGCGTAGGAAAGCCAGCGGAGCAATTTGATTTGCATGCTTCATATGAAGA